>WHHJ01000039.1 GCA_014872655.1 Clostridia bacterium | reverse complement strand
CTTTCGCGGCTTGATTATTATACCACATCTCTTAACCCTTGTCAACTGTTTTTTTTAGTTTTTCCTCTCCTTTTTTAAGTTTATGTAAAATTGTGCATTTCAAACAAGGACAAGGCTCATATTTCGACAAATTGCACAACTGCACAACATGTAGTTTTTTTTCATGATATTCCAAAAGACACCCCCTACATCTTTGTCGATATGAGATAAAGAAAAAAACAAAGCATAAAAAAGCAGCGTATCTTTTTTTCAGACTCGCTGCTTATGTACGCCATCATGAGGGACGACGGATGTTTAGTTTTCAACTCGGTATTTATTCGACACCATTACGCAAAGGGTAGTGAATACGCTATTCATTTTGACAAAGAGGTTTTAGTTGTCCTTATTTCAGAAAGGGCTCCATCAACGAAACAAAATAACCGCTAATGTTTTCCGGCGCTTTTACAGCAATCAGTTTTTCGTCTTCGTCATGGCCATCATATTGATACACCCTATAAAGGACATTATCTATGATATAAAAGTCATACCCCTTGCTAGAACAAAAAAGAGAGTCGTTGCTTTCTTTGTAAAACACTATACGAGTGTCGACCGTATGGTCTGGCATGGGAAGTTCAACCGTCTTCACTTTAGAGTTATGCAGGCTATTAAAGGGGACATAACTTGACTTTTCTGCAAAGTTTAATAAATCATCAAACAAGACGGGATCCACATTGGACAACTCTACCGTTTGTATACTGCTTGTTCCATCAATCCTGGAAACACCGAGGTCACAGAAGAATGCGTAGTTTTCTGGATTACTATAATATGCTAATACCTGCTCATACTGACTCTCTTCACAATAAATCGTTCCCGTTGTATAGGGCCCTACATCGGCGTGATACAAATCAAATGCATCATGGGCGATACGGACCAGTGTTAAATCATCACTCTTCACGGTGTATTCTGTCAGAGAATATTCATGAGGGAAAAGCATACCGTAAAATCCGGTTTTGTATATTTTGTTATCTATTTGAACCTGTTCCGGTCCTTCAGGCACCAAGCCGCAACCGGATAATAAAAGCATTGTTGATAACAATACAGCAAAGATCTTTCTCAGAACAAACCCTCCTTTTCTTATTCCGATAACACAGAAAAAGTATAACAGCCATAAATAATTCTATCATTTTTTGCACCACCATGAGCACTGCTGACATTGGGTTAATCCGTCACAGACTCAATGGCAAAAGCATAACGGGAAAACTGTACTTGTCAATATTTTATATCCTTCTTCTATCTTGCAACCTCCCTTGCGTTCTACATAAAGAAGAAATCGATTGAATAAAAAGACAGAAAGTCAATGGGAACGAAGTGACTGCATAAAAGCAATTAACTACCCACCGACAGCCGTATCACTGTTTTCCCCATTTCTCACGAAAAACAATTTCTGACATAGCTTTGCGCGGACGCTCACGAAATACACCGGAAGGATACCCCAACGGAGTTAATGCGACCACACGCAACGGATCCGGAATTTCTAACAGCTGGCGAATCGGCTCGTCATGAAATAATCCAACCCAGCAAGTTCCTAAACCTTCATTCGTTGCTGCCAGACAAAGATGTTCCATACTGATCGCACAATCTACCATATAATATTCTTTTCCGTCAATAATACCACTGTCTGCCGGATTTGCACACAGCACTATAATATAGGTAGCATTGGTATAAGCGGTCACGTTTGGATTATTGGACAACAATTGTCCGATTTGCTGAATCAAAGATCGATCGGAAACGACAATATATCGGCTGCACTGCAGATTTTTCCAGGACGGTGCTAAACGCGCAGCCTCTAAAACCCGGTATAACTGCTCTTCACAAACCGGTTTCGCCAGATAATCCCGGCAACTTTTCCGACTTTTTACCACATCATAAAATTCCATCACAACCTCCTTATGTTTTGACAAACTGACTTTGATATAGTTTTGCGTAAAACCCGTTCTTCGACAACAATTGCGCATGATTGCCCTTTTCGATGATTTTACCGTCTTTCATCACTAAAATCAGATCAGCATCACGAATAGTAGACAATCGATGTGCGACAATAAAGCTGGTTCTTCCTGCCATTAAAGCATCAAATGCTTTTTGAATCCGAATTTCCGTAAGTGTATCAATAGAGCTGGTTGCTTCATCCAATATCAGCATTTTAGGATTGGTCAGCATGACCCGAGCAATACACAGCAACTGTTTTTGCCCTTGTGAAATATTACCGCCGTCGGTTTCAATATACGTATCATATCCATTGGGCATCCGCATGATAAAAGGATGAGCGTGTGCTTTTTTAGCCGCAGCAATCATCTCTTCTTCCGTTGCCGTCGGATTTCCATACATCAGATTTTCGCGAATCGTCCCCGTAAATAGCCAGGAATCCTGCAACACCATACCGTAACAATCTCGCAAGCTCTTTCGTGTAACCGTACGAATTTCTTTGCCGGATACGCGAATTTCGCCGCCGGTTACATCATAAAACCGCATCAGCAAATTGATCAAAGTCGTCTTACCACACCCCGTCGGCCCGACAATCGCAATATGACTGCCGTTTTGTACGGAAATATCCAACCCCTCGATAAAAGGCTGATCGGTATAAGAAAAACAAACATGGTCTAAATCGACCCGTCCGTCGCATTCATGAATTTCATCAAGCCCGTCATCCGGAGTTTCATCAGGCTCCGAAACCACCGCCATGACTCGAACCATAGACGCAAAAGCCGCCTGAAGTTCCGTCACTACCCCCGAAATCTCATTAAACGGTTTGGTGTACTGGTTTGCATAAGATAAAAAACTGGAAATCTGCCCGACAGACATGCCTCCACCCCAAAGAATTCCTAAAACACCAATAACGCCAACTACGGTATATACAATCCAATTGATCAGCCGCGTACTAGGATTGGTCCAAGAAGATGCAAATTGCGCTCGAACTCCGACTTGATATAACTCTGCATTGATACGTTCAAACTCTTTCTGGCTTTTTTCCTCATAACCAAACGCCCGAACGACCTTTTGATTGCTCACCATTTCTTCAATGTGAGCGCTCATTTCTCCTCGAATCCGAGACTGCTCCACAAACAGACGGTGCGTCCGGCGTGCTATAATATAGGAAACAACCAATGAAAGCGGCGTAATTACCACAACTGCCAATGCAATTTTATAATTGAGAATCAACATAAAAATAAGCGTGCCGACAATCGTCATCAACCCGGAAAACAGTTGCATAAACCCCTGCAACAAACCATCTGAAATCTGATCGGTATCTGTAATCATACGGCTCAACAAATCGCCGTGTTTATTAGAATCAATGTATTTTAGCGGAACACGGTTCAATTTTTGGAACAGCGTGTTCCGAATATCCACCACAGTCTTCAAACTCAATTTATTGGCAAACAAAGACATCAGCCACTGAAAAACTGTACTGATTAAGATACTGACAATCACTACAATCAAAATTTTTCCAATGGTACCGAAATCCACATTCGAAACCCCGATTAAATAATCAATAGCACGCCCCGTTAAAACAGGGATAAACAAAGATAAAACCGTACCGATTGCCGAAAATAAGAAGCACGCGCACAAATACCCCAGTCGAGGACGAATAAAATGAAAGAAAATACTTCGAAAAGACTGTTTCATAACGTTTTCGCCTCCTGACTGAGCTGACTTTCACAAATCTGACGATACTCCGCACATGATTCGAGCAACTGCTCATGCGTGCCGCGCCCTTCAATTTGTCCGTTGCTCATCACCAAAATATGATCCGCCGACAAAATCGAGGCTGCACGTTGCGACACAATAATCACAGCCATCTGCTCAGATATCTTCCGAATCGCACTGCGCAGTGCTAAATCCGTTGCATAATCTAATGCGGAAGAACTGTCATCTAAAATCAAAATACGCGGATGACGAACTAAAGCTCGGGCAATGGTAAGTCGTTGCCGCTGCCCGCCGGAAAGATTCTTTCCGCCCTGCAAAACCTTTCGATCTAAACCGCCAAAAGAACGAACAAAATCTTCGGCTTGAGCAATTCGCAACGCCTGCCACAGATCCTCGTCGGAAGCCGATTCATTTCCCCAAAGCAGATTCGAACGAATTGTTCCAGAAAACAGAACCGCAGACTGCGGAACCATTCCGATTTTTTTGCGCAACACCTGCAAATCATATTGTCGAACATCGATCCCGTCTACCTCCACCGTACCAGACGTAACATCATAAAAACGAGGAATCAGCTGTACCAACGTAGATTTTCCACAACCTGTTGCACCGATAATCCCCAATGTCTGCCCTAAATTCAAATCAAATGAGATATCAGTCAATGCATTTTCGCCAGTGGCAGAATAAGAAAAACACACATCTTTAAACCGAACAACAGGAGCCTCACCCGTAACAGATACGGCCTGATTTGCACCACTGACAACTGACGGTTTGGTATCAAAAACATCTGCAATACGCTGCGCCGATGCGGCAGCCTTAGTAAAGATTAAAATAATATTAGCCATTGCCAATAAAGCCGCAAGGATCTGCATCATATAATTGACAAAAGCAATGATCTGGCCCTGCGACAAAGCGCCGTCAAAGACGCGATATCCGCCAAACCAAACAATCGCAACAATCGCAAGATTCATAATGGCGTAAGCAGCCGGATTCATCAAGGCAGAAATGCGAGCCACTCTCACCGCAGCTGCCGTTTGATCTTCTACTGCATCGGAAAAAGTTTGCTCGGCTTGTCTTTGTTTTGAAAAGGCGCGAATAACCCGGCTTCCGGATAAATTTTCACGCGTAAGCAGAGAGACCCGATCCAATTTTCTCTGTACCGTCACATACATAGGCGAAGCCTTTGCCATAATAAAAAACAAAACAACTGCGATTAACGGAATGGCTGCAAAAAAGACCAGCGACAGCCAAACATCAATCGTCAACGCCATAATAGCGGAACCAATTACTAAAAACGGCGTTCGTATCGCCAGACGAATCAACATAGCAACGCCCATTTGATATTGATTGATATCATTTGTCAACCGAGTAATAAGTGAGGAGGTACCCAATCGATCAATTTCTCCATGTGATAAGGTATTAATATGACGGAACATATCATTACGCAAATCTGTTCCGACCCCCTGAGAAGCCTTTGCCGCAATGTATTGACAAACAAGTGTACTGCAAAATCCTACCGCAGCCAAGCCTAAAATAACACCGCCCAGCCGCAGTACATATCCTACGTCCCGGCTCGCAATCCCGACGTCAATGATTTTGGCCATTACCAACGGAATAATCAACTCAAATACTGCTTCCCACAATTTGAAAAAGGGCCCTAAAACCAATTCTTTTTTATATCGGAATAAATACTTTTTTAAACGAAACATATCTTCCCACCTAAAACAAATCTATATCAAAAAATACCAATGTATCACTCCATATTATTTTTATTATATCATATTTCATACTAACATGCAAGAAAAACACAAGCACAACCGATACTCACTGGCCAAAAGCAAAAAATCTTTTTCAAGATGACATTTTTTTACAAAAACTTATTTACAAATCTGACAAAAAGTGATATAATATTTAAAATAAATCGCAAAGTTCAAAAAAGCGAGGAATGCCTATCAGCAAATTCAAATCTTGTTTATCAAAACAAGATTTTTTTTATGGGCTTTTCTCGAAAACTGAATTTGCCGACAAAAAACAGGAGGTCAAACAATGAGTAACCAACCAAACAAAGAAGGCATCTATGATGCCAGAAAGTTGGGTATTCCTAAAATGATTATTTTAGGCATCCAACATACCTTCGCCATGTTCGGGGCAACGGTTTTGGTTCCGCTTTTAACGGGATTAGACGTCGCCACGACACTGCTGATGGCGGGTCTCGGAACCCTTTTGTTCCACTTAATCACCAAAGGAAAGGTGCCGGCCTTTTTAGGATCTTCCTTTGCATTCCTTGGTGGGTATGCAACGGTTACCGGATTAGAAGGAACAGGATTAACACAAAAACAGTTGTTACCTTACGCTTGTTTGGGCGTTGCTGCGGCCGGTCTTGTATACTTGATTCTGGCACTGATTATTAAAATAGTCGGGATCAAACGAGTGATGCGCTTCTTCCCGCCGGTTGTTACGGGGCCTATCATCATTGCAATCGGTTTAATTTTAGCGCCAAGCGCCATTTCAAACTGTTCAACAAACTGGGTTGTTGCGATTGTCGCATTAGCAATTATCATTATCTTTAACATCTGGGGAAAAGGAATGGCTAAAATTATTCCAATCATCTTAGGGGTGTTGGGCGCGTATGTCGTTGCGTTAATTCTGTATTTTATCGGCCAAGCAAACAACCAACAACTCCTCAATCAAATGCCTTGGTTATTTGCAGGAGGTTTTTCTGAAACGGGTGCAGCCGTTCCCCTATTTGATTTCTCAGGATTACAAACTATTTGCAGCAATATCGGCCAGGGACAAATCTGGGGCAACTTAATCGGGTTGCCTATCCATAAAGAACAAACTATCTTTGCAATCGACTGGTCAAATATTCATCTGATTATTTCTTCGATTATTGCTATCGTACCCATTGCTCTGGCAACGATGATGGAACATATCGGAGACATCTCTGCGATCAGCGCCACAACAGGAAAGAATTTCATAGCAGACCCGGGCCTGCACAGAACATTAACCGGGGACGGATTAGCCACAACAATGGCGGCTGTTTTTGGTGGTCCAGCAAACACTACATACGGAGAAAATACTGGAGTCCTTGTTCTGACACGTGTATATGATCCGCGTGTAATTCGTATTGCGGCTTGCTTTGCAATATTGATTTCGTTTTTCCCGCTTGTCAGCACTGCAATTTCGACGATTCCTTCCTGTATTATCGGCGGTATTTCCTTTGTATTATACGGCATGATTTCTTCAATTGGAGTCCGTAATGTTGTAGAGAGCAAAGTAGACTTTACCAAGAGCCGCAACTTGATTGTTGCTGCAGTTATTTTGGTTTGCGCTCTTGGCTTGGGATCCGGGATTACATTCAGCTTTATGCTTGGTGGAGAACCGGTCAGTATTACGCTTACCGCACTTGCTGTTGCCGCAATTGCAGGAATTGTCTTAAATGCGATCTTACCAGGGAAAGACTACGAATTCCATACCGATCCTCCGGAAGAAACCGGCGTCAATTTTGCGGTAGGAGCCAATTCCAGCAAGCAAGGCCATGAGGGACAGTTGGAAACCTCTCAAACAGAACCTCAATCACAATCAGAAAACTCATCTGAAGCATAAACAATTTAAAGAAGGCGTCTTGGATACCCAAGACGCCTTTTCATCAATTAAACTGCAAAAAAACTTATTAACACAAAAGAGCAGGAGAAAGACTCCCGCTCTTTTTTAATTGAAAAAAGCAATCCTCACATGAACGGCACACTCGGTTATTCCATCATCGCTAACGCTTCTTGCGCCTGTTTCACATTTTCCAAATTCTCTAACGCAAAACACATCAATCGTCTTACACCGGTCCGATTATATCCCTTGCCGAAAAAGAAAATCGTTCCGTGACCGTCGCCATCACACTTAACTTGCATAGGCGGCATCATCTGCTTTTCGTACATTTTCAATCTGCGACCGGACTTGATGATAAGTTTTTTATTGGTAACCACATAAAAGGTTCTCGTCCTTAAATAGGCTTTCCGAATCAACTTTCCTACTACCAAACACAGGCCTACAATTACAGGAATTCCCCAGACCAAAAGCATGGAAAGTGAAAAATCAGTCTCCTTGCGCATTCTCATCAAACAAAGACTCCACCAAAAAATGGCAAAGATAGCCGAGCCTATATCCTCCCTATCCAACCAAAAACGCCCGAACACAATAAACCTCTCACCATTTGAACCCCATGTACGGCCCTTGCCGGGTTTCCCTTTCCACAACACCCGTTCGTCCTGGTCCACGCAAGACCGATAAAAATCAAAATCATCTGCAAACTTGTTCATACAAACCCTCCGTTCAATAAAATATATCATGAACCCCTGTTTTTCTGTCAAGCAAAGAATGCTGGAGATCCCCGAAAAAACAAGGATTCTCTGCTCATTCCCTCTTAACCGATATGAACTCAATCGCCTATGTACCGGCCTTATGTCTACTACTTTATATTCTATTCATCAAAGCGCTAAATACTAAATACTATTGGGGTCGTTACGCAGATTTTCTTCTTTACGCAAACGGCCGTCCCGCAATAAAACATACATAAGCCGATCGTTTTTTTGCTCTAAAGCGTCTTTGTACAAAGATAGATTTTCAATCAGCATATTCAATTCCGAAAGAAGTGCGTCCCGATTCAGCAAAAACAACGACGTCCACATAGACTCATTCACGGTAGCCACGCGCGTCATATCCTGAAAACTTCCGCCGGTAAAACCGAGTTCCTCCTCAATAGTCGGACTCTTTACATAAGCACTGGACACGATATGCGCCAACTGTGACGTATATGCAATAATTTTATCGTGCTCTTCCGGTGTCGTTTGCACGATCTTCGTAACCCCCATCTGGGTAGCCAGCAAAGCAACCTCTTTAACCGCAGCCACATCGGTTCCGGAAACCGGAGTAATAATGAAGTTTTTTCCGACATATAACGTTTTTAAACTGTTCGCATAGCCCCCCACTTCACGGCCTGACATCGGATGCGCTGATACATACCGAACTTCGCATTTTTTTGCAAGATCTGTCATTGGCTGCACTAAAAAAGACTTAATACCACAAAAATCACAAACAATACTATCCTTTTTAAACCGAGACATATTTTCCTTTAAGAACTCAGCCGTTATATATGGGTATAAGCAAACAATCGTCATATCGATTTCGGCATAATTGCCGTCTTCGATAATCCCGTCAACCACCCCGTCTTCCAAGGCAGCCTGCACCGTCTTGGGATCTGTATCCACCCCATAAATACGATGCGTTGTGTATTCCCGAACGGCCTTACATACCGAGCCGCCGATTAAACCCATACCTACCACACAAATATTCATAAAAACGCTCTTTTCTCTCTAATTTTAGCCCAGATCGCCACTTACATTCTGCTCCACATCTGTTTTAATGAATTCTGTAGTAATATCTGCGATCTTGCCGTTATAAAAAACCAACTCTGTACTATATGGAACATCCACACCACTAATTTGAACAACCAGCTTTACCGTTCCAACTAATTGTCCATCCCGCAAAAAGACTTTCAGCGAATCATAATCTGCCAAATAGTCCAAATTTTGCCGGGACTGTTCAATACGCTCAGACCACACAGAAAGAGCCCGCTCCGTGTCCATTTGACTTGCATTTTCCACAGAGCCGTCATACAGCCATACATTTCGAATCGCCTTTTCATAATTTTGATCTATAATATGATCCAAATAAGACTTCGCGGTAAAATATCCTCGAACCGACGCCCAATTATAACTGCCGTTCGACTTCGGAATAAAAAACACAATTGCTGCAATCACAATAGCAACAACGATCAAAAAACTCGCAAGTCGCAAAACTTTTTTTATCGTCTTATTCTTTTTGTTTGAAGTTGAATGTTTCTTTTGCTGTTTTTTCATTCTGATTCCTCCGCGATAGGCTGTACGTCAAAAAAATTCTGCAGGAGATTCTTATTGTCATACATTCTGTTATAAATAAAATATCGGTATTGATTGAGTTCGTTTTCTACTTCCGTATTCCCGGAAAGACCATACCATTTTCCAGAAGACGTCCGCACTCCAAGAGAACAAATGATCGGATACTTTTCATACAACTGCTGTAAGAAATTCTGATAACCGCTTTTGGGAAGTCCGGCCGCATCCATCAACAAATTGGATAAATAGTTGATGCTTACATTCATGTTGCTTTGCTCCGGGATATCATAATTTGCCCAGATAAAAAATCGTGTTGTAAACATTCTGCTCCGTTCTTCTGCCGTCCACTCCGATACGGATTTGCCAAACACCTTTTCGTAAAATTCCTTTTCGACCTTGCCCTGGTGATCTCCATAAAACAACAAAACAGTCGGCTCATCAATTCCCTTTAAATATTCAACAAGATTTTTAACCGCTTTATCCGTTTCAAACATCAAAGATAAATATTGCTCTGCACGCGGATATTGCCCTTTGCAATCTGAAAGATAGATTTGCTGATTAAAGTCCTCGGTTCGAACCCCATACCCGCCATGATTCTGAACCGTCACCGTATACAAAAAGAGCCGTTCATCGGAACTCTTCGTCTCCAACTGTTCAATAATCTGATCAAAACAACTCTGATCCGATATATATCCTCGCAGCAAAGTCGGATCGGAATAATCATCTACATAATACTGCTGATCAAATCCCAAAACAGAGTTGACGGTTTCCCGATTCCAGCAATCCGAACGATAAGGATGCATATATATCGTGGTATACCCTAACTGATTGAATGTGCTGACCAGACTGGGCACCTGCATATTTTGACGAATCGTTGTTTGATACGGTATTTCATTTGCACTATAGGCAAACAAACTGTCAGAAAATAGAAATTCATATTCTGAATTTGCCGTACCGCCGCCAAATATAGAAGTATAAGCAAAACCGCTTTGTGTATTCTCAGTCAGTCCGTCAACATACGGTAAAACCGCTCGGTTTGTTGTATAATTCCCTAAAATTCGAAGATCCGCAAATGCCTCGTCCATAATAACGATCACATTCGGTTTTTCTTCCGGGACAGATGAATCTGAAGATGAATATTTTTCGGCAAATTCCTCCGCAGTTTGTACACTGTATCCTTCCGGTTGACGAAACAGCCGATTCCGAATATCTAAAGCCGTATTTAATAAAAAACCATTCGTAGAATGTGTGGTTAAATCTAACCGAGCCCCCACCGCATCCGTCACAGGAGTTGAAACAGCACCTAAAACCAATAAAGCGGCAATCGGCACGCAAATCCAGCGAAACTTCAGACGGATTTTGCAATGTTGCTTTCCTAATGCGTCTACTACGTAAAAACTATGTACGGTGAGCACAATATACGCAACAATCATGATCACCAATTTTTCCGAAAACGGAAAAGTATAAGAACCATCCGGCAAATTTAAAGCCGTCGAGATTGAGAAGAAATCTGAGAAGAAAAACGGCGTACCACGTAATTCCATTAAAAAATAGTTGGCCAATCCTGCACACAGACACACACCGTTTACAAGAATAATAGACACTTTTACCTGATTCGTCAACACAAAAACAACGACATATAAAAATGCATATAAAATCAAGTTTACAGCCAGTCGAGGACTGGTTAAATACCCCATACTACCGCTGCCAAGCAGCTCCGTAATTACAGCAACGTTAAACACGTTCAGCACAAGCAAAAAAGAAAGATATACGGCGCGGTTCGGCGGAGCCCATCGCTTGTAGAGAATCAGCCCTACTGTCATTACGACATTAAAAGTCCCATAGACAAACGCAACATATCCAGCATGATAATACTGAACAAAAAACCAAATATATAAAGCTGTAATAATCAAATACAACACACCGGAAAAAACAAATCTCCGGTTATCGTTTCCGATAAAATTTTTCCAGATATTTTTCATGAGCCGTCTTGCTCCTATATTTATTTTTATTGATCACTACCGTCTGCATCTTCGAAAACGGCGCCCACTTGATTATCCTGTATAATATTTGTTAGCACCTGTTTGGCATATTCATACTGCTCTTCCTTGCCAGAAAGAATCCGGATCATGGATTTATCGTCAAACACGCGAAGACCAAAAAACATTTCACCCTGCCAATCTTTTAGGTATTCACTATCACGATAGGCAGAGCCTTCGGCGTTCCACGCCACCCCATCAAACGCTGCATCCGGCGCAATATCGGTGATATTCCCAAGCCAACCCGTCTCAACGAGTTGTTCCACTCCGGTCTCGTCCGCCAACAAGAGCATCACACCGCCGCCAATATACTCATTACGAAATTGCTCCAACTGGCTCTCGACGGTGTCTTCATCCCCTACATAATAATTACGCAGTTCCAGTCGCACTTCTCCGTCTCCGTCAAAATCCTCAACGTACGGCTCTAATGAATGCAGTAAGTTGATCTTGTCCTCGCTGTACACCAACGGATCTTTTGACAAATAATAAATACAAAGATCCACACTCTCTCGATTCACACAGCTCCCGATACCGATAGCAACACCAATAGCAACAACGATAATCGCAATGGTATGCCATTTATAATAATACCAAAAATTTTCTAACCACTTACCAAAGCGAACCCGTTGTTTGCCTTGTTTTTTTTCCATATATCGCTCCTCTTTCATTTTTCCGGTTCAAACTTTTCAAACCAAAAACAAACGTCTTTTCCAACGTCAATATGTATCATACCACAATATTGATCTAAGATTCTGTTGCGCTGTAACCCGAAAACATAAATTTTCGGCGCCACGCCAAAGATATACTCTCCGTGCCGCGATTGTTCGCCCATTTAAAGGAAAAAATAAAACATAAAAGTCTGTTTCAACCAACTCAACATAATAAATTTTACCATTCCATTCTGTGCGCTCCATAAACTGCCGCAACATGCTCATTCACATCCTCCTTCGCCTTTTAGCTGCGGTTTAATAGCTATTTCAGGCGAAAGAGGATGTTTTTCTGCTTATAGCAAATCTTTTTAAAACTGCCAACACAACCAACTGAATTCGTTGCACAACAAAACGATCGAACATCTATTGTATACAACGTCAATCCCTGTATGCCTTAAGATTTAGGCGTTAGGCGTTACCTCCGACAGCGGCTTCCACACCGTTCCATTCGTATAAAGAATCGCTTTCTTATTTAAGGCGTTAAGGCGTATCAAGGCCGTGCTAAACGCATAACTCGGAAATTCAAGCATCAGTCCCGGAACCAAAAAACATGCAAGAGCCTCTATGGCATTGTCCTCCTGCGGCAGCACCTTTTCCAACTGCGCATAGATCTCGTCTTCATTTATCACGGTCTGGGTATCTAAATTTATATGATAATAACAGCCTTTTTTAGACACCATATATATCGCGTAACTTATTTCTTTATTATCTACAAGATCGAACAAACTACTCATTTTTGTTCCTCCTTTGCGGGAGCGTATCTTCTAAAATTCTCTCAATGACGCCCGGCACAGCAACAAGTGCCTGTCCGTTTAAGGGGTTATGCCGTTCAAGAGCCTCTCGAAATGCGCAGCTCGGGGTTTCACCACAGGGCATCTCCGGAAGAAAACAAGCCAGTTTCCTGATCACGTTGTCAGACTTCGGCAACACTTCATCCAACTGCCGATATATCGTGTCCGCACCGGCATCCACTGCTATTGTTAAGTTGTAATGCTGTTCTTTCGCCGACTCCATATACACCTCATAATGTGTATGGTAGTCCTCTTGTTTGCTGGCACGAGCAAACAATTCTTCAAAACTGCCCATCCTATAAAACCACCTTTCTACAACATGAAAATGTGTTTGTTTTTTGCTAAAAAAACAAAGTCCACCTTGCAAATGACAAAAAGATCTTCCGGCCATATGGTGAAAGCCATCACAATCAACAAAAGACCTAAACCTTGTGTTGTCAAAATTTAGTTTTCGGTTCCCTTATTCGTGCAACCAACATCCTCTGTTCCGAACAGAAAAAACTGACAACAACAAAAGAAAAATAAAAGTCCTTTCTCTCTGATATTTTACCATATCTGTCAAGGTTTTTCAAGTCCTCTTTACGAATTATTCGTGGCACCCCTGTTACGCTTCAGCGGAAACGGCCGAAGTAATCTGAGTCGACTCCGGAGAAGTTACCCCTCCGACAGAAGAAATACGAATCCATTCCGTAAATTTTATCGAATAATCACCGATAACGATATACAAGGTATACTCCGAACCACCATCCTGATAGGAAGTGATTCCAACTCCTGCATACCCAGTCTTTTCGCCGCATGTAATCGAATATATCGAACCATTGGGACCACTGCGTTCTTTCCAATAACTCATGCTCCAACTTTGTCCGGTCTGCGGCTGCGTTAACAACAAGGTTCCGTTATCTTCCTGCAATGTAAAATCCGAAACTTGTGCATTTTCATAAAATGTCTTTTCGCCTTCGCTGCAAACAATCACCTGCCCGTCCGAATTGCGCTGGATCAAAGAAAAATTCCATTGATGCCCCTCCAGAACAGAATGTTCGGAAAGCGGAGAGGTCAAAAAAGTCAATGCAAAAGCTACGCTTAAAACAACCGCCACAACAATTACGGCAAAAACAGGTTTCTTATATCTCAAAATAGCTTTCAGCCGATCTTTGACATGAACTTCTCCAAATGCAAGACGAAAGCCATTTGCCATACTGCCCCGAACACTACATTCAGCCAAAACTTGAGCATAATTTTTTCGTTCCGAGGCGCTCAACGACGCAATTACCCGCTCGTCACAAGCCCACTCGATATCTCGACAAAATAAGATAAACGCAATCCAAACCAAAGGATTAAACCAATGCACCGCCAACACAACAAGTCCCAAGCACTTCCACCAATGATCGTGCCGAGCCAAATGTGCCGTTTCGTGTGCAATCACGTATTCGGCTTGCTGCTCCGATAATGTGGACGGCAGATAAATTTTAGGATGAACAACGCCTAAAATAAACGGCACCGAAATATCATCACACTGATACACCAAATCCTGTACCTTCATACAAACAGCCACTTGCTTTCGAAGCCGAAGATAAGAAATAAGCCCATAAAAAGCGAGCACAACGATCCCTATGATCCAAATAATAGATAAGGCATTCAAAATCCTTGAAAAATTCCCGGTCTCTATCGTTACGCCTTCATAATACCGATCTCCCAATATTCCGTTTACAGAACGATCCACCACAGAAATCCCGGTTTCAATGTAAGGCCGATGTGCATATACAGCGGTCTGAATGGTTTGAGTACTCGGAATCAGGCTATAGGCACTCTCAACCGAAAACGGAAGCAATAACCGAATAGCAGTCATTCCCCAAAACCAACACCATATCCGCCTCGGAAAAACACGTCTCAACAAAAGCCGAAGCACCATCACCGCAATGATAACCCACCCGGAGGCAATACTCATATTTAAAATTTTCAAAAACACTGCACTCATGACTGAGACTCTCCTATCGCATCAATCAAATCACGGATTTCTTCAACTTCTGCCGCCGTCAAAGATTTTCTAGCCGTAAAGGCCGCAATAAATGCAGGCAGAGACCCGTTAAAATGGCTGCAAACAAATTGCTCGCTTTGCACGGCAAAGAATTCTTCTTTAGATAATAATGCCGTAACAATGCCATTTTCATATCTAAATAATCCTTTTTTGCAAAGCTTTTTCAGCACCGTATAAGTTGTTGTGCGTTTCCAGTGAAGTTCTGATTCACAAAGCCCGATCAATTGTTTTATCGGCATCGGTTCATTCTGCCAAACAAGATCGGCAAAATGTTGCTCTACCGTTCCAAGCTTAAACTCTTCCATACAATCCCCTCCTGTTGTCTATTGACTATAGACACTCACAAAAACAGTCTATCATAAATAGACAACTTTGTCAACCCCTATTTTAGCATCTAAAAAGCATTATCTATTTGCTCACAAACAATTTTAAATTATAATAAACAGTAAGCGGGACAGCCGAAAAATCTCGACTGCCCCGCTTACTGCCAAAAACTTTTAAAATCCAAACAAATATTTATGGTTTACTTTATCCTTTAATTCCACTACGAACATATTATAGGCAATAGCCTGACTTTCCAAAACTAATTTTTGCCCAAATTTTGTTTTTATCACAATACGTTCTGATTTCATTTGATTCTTTTTTACTTGCCTACGAACCTCAACAATATCTATAAAAGAAAAAGTATAAGATTTTTTAAAAACAGGAAAGACTTCTATTTGTAAACCTGTAACGATTACTTTAAATTTACAGCCCTTCAATATTAGATATGTCCCCCAACTAAGAAACATCGCACAGAATATATAAAAAATCAAATGAGGCAACTGTTTTGAAAACAACGTAAATCCTAATAAAACAATAATAAAAACGATATTGCATAATACCCCTATATAAAAGATAAATTTAGGGTATTGTACAACAAAAGAATTCTCACATTCCATTTTATACTCCAATCTATTTAAATACATCGTATATTATACTAAAAAATGATTATCTTGTGATCAAGCCCCATAAAAGATTTTGAACACAATATTATTCTAAATCTTTAAATAAAATCCAAAAAACTATTCCTTAATTTGCATTATTTTAACGAAGAATAAAGTAAACAAACTAAATGACAAATAGTTTCGCATATGTCTAAAACAAACCATTTTTTAAAAATCAAAATCATAATATTCAAGATTTATGCCAGTATTTAATGTACCCTTTGACTGATATATTACCCCATAAGTATAATTCTTTGCATATGCAATATAAATAGACTCTATTCCTTCATTATTCGGTTCAATCGTATCAACAACATACTCTTGCAAAATGATAATATATTTTTGTTCGCTTGTTTCAAGATCTATTGATGCATGAATTATTTTACTCCTTTTTCCATGATCAACATGAGTTCCCGTAAAAGGAAGTATCTGCGTTTCCTCATCAAAAGGAAGAACATCTCCTTCAATATAGTCAAACAGATCTTCTATTTTTTGATCCAAATCCGGATCCTGCTGCACCTTGGGGGAAAACATATTTTTCAGTTGATCATGATCCCTCCGGGACAACACATCCAACAACTGCTTATACGTTTCCTTAATCAAAACAGTGCTATCTGTATAATACTTTTTCATGCTCCCTATTTCTTCTAAAGAACATGCTGACAAGAAAAACTGCATTGCGATCAACAATAAAAAAACTTTCTTCATTGACTGCCTCCTTTTAGTTCAGAAACAAAAAATTACCAAAGACCTTGAATCCCAAAATTCAAACCGTGGGTCATATTGCCATTTTTTTCTAAACGCACGATACATTTCATGGCTGGGAAATATGACTTCAAAGGTAGCTGTTAAATCACTGGCATGCTTATTTAAATATTCAGCATTAAATCCCGTAATCCACCATTGATACTCTTCCGGATAATGATCAATAATCAAGTTTCCGCGATAATGCAATGTCATTCCCATCTGCATCGCCAAACTTTTATCGACTGTCCGAATTCCGGACGAGCCACGATAAATTCCTAATTCTGCTCCTGCTCCTAAGTTAATATAATCTCCCTTCCACATCCATATAGTATAACCTTGACCAGCATAGAAAAATGGGAAATATCCCACATCCATATCAGTACCAATATCAAATGCAACATCATACAAATACATATAACCCGCATACTGCTGCCAACAATTAAAGGACGCATGATATATACCATTTTCATCCTGTGACATATTTAAAAAGATTGCCCCTCCTGCTGCCGTATCAATACCAACTGCCAACAATAACATATTCCCTATGTGAAGAGATGCGTCAATAATATTGTCCCAATGAGTACCACTAACATCACATCGAATAATTGGATTGTTCCCACAATAAGCATATAAATTGTAGGTTGCCATATCAGCATTAACGCCCATGACAGAATCCGAACTAATAAACCGCCCGACTTCAGGATCGTAATAGCGGCTGTTCAGATAATACAGTTTGGTGTCATAGTCGTAATAGTAGCCCCGGTATCGGATGGGATTCATACCACCGACGGTCCAGTCGCCATCGTATCTTAAAAAATGCGACCGGGTTTCGATAGTAAGCATCCGTCCATATGCATCATAGGTATAGATTGCTTGCACGACGCCTTCCGCATCGACGATACCGATGATGTCGCCTTGGACATTCTTCATGTAATAATACTCGGCACCTTCATAAATCAGACCAATATATGCTCCGGTATCATCATGCAAAAACGTCATGTCTCCTTTGCCGTCTGACGTTTTTTGTCCGACTAACAAATCTCCCTCATAAATAAATTCCGTCGTGATTGATTCCCCGGTGGTGGAATATGTTTTTGTTTTGGAGGTCCGCTGACCTGCGGCATTATATTCATAAGTATAAATGGTCTGGTTCTCCGGCTGCCCCGGATATGGGCGTGAAAGAGATGCCAATCGACGTCCCTCGGTCCACGTCAGGGTATCACCCAGATATTGGACAGGGTTACCGATCTCATCATACGTGATAGACTCTCCTCTGAAGCTTGTCAGAAGATCGTTCCAGCCGGTGATGTCAGTACTGTATCATCATTTTTATTATAATGTTTTTTACAAATATTGTCAATGTTTTTCTTAAAATATGTTAATCCTTTTTTAAAAAGATACCTTATCATTAATAAAAAAGATTCCGAT
>WHHJ01000038.1 GCA_014872655.1 Clostridia bacterium | reverse complement strand
GTCTGTCTTTTTATCGGTAAAGACTGCCGTTGTATTATTTTTTTGTGTTTTGTTTAGGCATAGAAAAAGTGTAGTGTTTGAGTAAAAGAAAACAGTCTGTTTTGTGTTTTATATAACCGAAAAAATTTTTGAAATAAGTCCTTTTATAAAGTAGTTTTAAATAAAAAAATGACAGGAGTTTATGCTTTTCATTTGATTCTGTTTACAGTAGCTGTATTTTGTGGAGTTATTATTTTTTTAGAATGGCAAGTTAGTTGATTGCAGAAGTAAATATATTATTTTATTTGCAAAAAATCCGACCGAATTTTCGGTCGGATTTTTTCTTAGATTTTATATATTGCATTTGATTATTTTTGCTCGCCCAAATAAGTTGGGGCATTGATCAAATAAAAATTAGACAGGGTAACTGTGCAATCTTCTTCTTGGCCCGAGAAAACTTCTATAGTGCGTAGTAATTTTTTAGATCGATCATCCAGCGGTATTGTGGTTCTTACCCATTCACGTCTGTCCGGGAAAGTTGTTGTTTGGGCAAAACGGAAGACGTCCCGTGTTGTTTTTGCTTGGATATAGAAAGACGCATTTTCGTCTTCTGCCGTAATAAAGAAAGAGAATTGATCATATCCGGTCCAATCTGTTGTTTTGAGCAACTGGGTAGGAATATAAAATAAAGAGTTCACTTGGTTGTTTGTAGTGTATCGAATCTCTTTTTCTCCGTCTGTCTGAATGATCTCAATAGAATCTGCTACGTGTGGGTTTGCTTGTTTAAGCAAATCAAGAGCCTGCGGATGATCTAAGTCTAACAGTTCTACACTGCCGTCTTGCAGGGTCAGAGCCATGCTCATGGGGCGGGTATAGGTGTTTTCGCCGATTTGTAAGGTCAGCATTTGGCAGGGGGAAGTAAAAGTATATAGATAAGTGTATACGTCATATTGGTCTTTATTCGTTACGCTGAGCAGTTCCGCATCAATCGATACGTTGACGCCTTTTTTTACATAAATTTCAATTTTCTTTTGGTTGTATTCGCCGTTGGCGGAAAGCAGTTTTTCCGTCATGATGTAATCGGCGCCGTTTAAGATCGTCTGGGCGATATGTCGGCGCATAACAGGAATATTGTCGGGCGCTTCAAACGTTGCAAATTCAAGTAAACTGGTCGACAGTCCACTGTAGTAGGCATCCATTGCCTGCTGTAAGGACAGTTCGATTCCGGTCTGGTCAAGAAATTCTTGTACACGTTGTTCCAGCATGACCAGATAATCAAAATCTTCAACGCTGTCGCGGATGGCCGTACAGGTTAAGGACGGGATCACAATATTTTTGTTGACAACCCCGTCTCCTTCTTTCCCCTGATAAAGATAAGGGTCTCCGGGCGCTACGCTCCACATATCCGAATTGTGATGATAAGCTCCGTCATAATAGTCCATCCAGTAGTTGCTCAGCCAGTATAGCAGGCCTTTAATGTCGTATCTTTTTGCAAACCATGCATTCATTCGGGTATTGGATAAATCCGTGTGCAGCAGATAAGACGGCGCCGGATTATCATTGCAGAAATACCACCAGTATTCGCTGCCGTCCTCTGCCCGGGTTTGGTCTGCCGTATCCGGATCAAACAAGGCCAGAATAGGGCACCAGGTGTTTGTTGTACCTGCAAAGTCTGCCTTTTTTTCCGGCATAGTTGTAACTAAGTTATGTACTTTGTCATTGTATCCATACTCTTTTAAGAAATCTCCGACGACTTTCATGTTGTATGCTTGAAGATCGGTGTATGGTTCGTCAATAACATAAATGTAGGCATTATCTAAAATTCCGTACTGTTCCAAGGCGGTAAACAGTTCCAGATTCTTTTGAATATCCGTGTCGGTAAAATACCATTTTCCCTCTGTGTCTGTAGATTTATAAAATGGTATACTAAAAGCGGTTTGCTCTGGATTTTGTTGGATATATTCTGCCATATTTTTAGCATATGTCTGTGCATCAGACCAGTTTCCGAGTATTGCAGAATCAATTTCGGTCACAGACATCTTATATTCGTGAAGCGTTTGATAGGCGTCTTGTACCGCTTGTTGATAAATTTCTCCGGTATCTTGCAGATAGTCGCTGGTCATCCAGCTCCAATATCCCATCATGGTACGGTAAGTCGGAACTTGAGGAAGTGTAAAGTCCCATACGGTGACTACCAGAGGGAGTGTGATGGTTCCGGTTTCATGTTGTAGAAGAATTTGGCCGGTATAAACTCCTGAAGGCGTATTTTCTGTTGTAGAAACATCGATTTGGAAAATCGTATTTTCACAGACTTTTGTATCGGTGTGGTTTAAGTCTGCGTCCGACATCGGGATCAAAGGCGCCGGATAAGCCGTTTCTTTTTCTGCATTTGGGTCAGGGGCTTGACCGTATACTTTCGTAGCATATACGCCCATTTCCCGGCTGATTTTTATGTTGTCTTTAGAGAGTGTATTTCCTTCTGAACTTGTTAAATTTGTAGCAGAAATCACAATATTTTGGTAGGTTCTGGCTCTGGAATAAATGGCAAATTGTGTGGCTTCCGATTCGTTTTTAGCCAGTTCAATAGACAAGGTTTTATCGATTGTATATTGAGGAAGTTCTGACATGGTTAATTTTGTAGAAGGTCCTACAACATAGATATCTGCTGTTTCAGGCGTCATTTGCCCAATAGCCATTCTTGCGCAAAGAAGGACATCGGCCAATTCAATATTTCCTGTTGCGTTGATATCAGCTGTTAGAATTTCTTGTGCACTTGGCGTTGTGGAGCCAATGCAGTATCGCGCTGTAACAAGAACATCCGCTAGTGTGACCTTGCCGTCTGCGGTCAGGTCTCCTGCTATGGATGGCTGTGTTTGTGCTAGACTGGTGGAGCAAAGAGAAACTATAAGTGCAATTAAAACTAAAATAGAGAAAAACTTTTTCATAGAAACCTCCTTTTATAATATTATTATAGTAAATTTATGGTTTAAAGTAAAGGAGGCTACTAAGAAAAATAAAATTTTAGGGAATTTGTTTATAATAAAATTTTCTTTTTAGATAGAATGCACAAGTAGTCAGCCGTGTTCATGGTGGGTTTTTTTTATTTACTTTTCTACTAAGATATGGTATAATATATGCAGAAAGTCTTGCTTTGCAAGCCTTAGGGCATTCGCCCGAGCGCATTTTATGCGCCTGCACCATTGACGGCTTTGCAAAAATGCCCTTGCAAGCAAGCATTTTTGCTTCATGGTAGAATAAAAATAATATATAGAATGTTTTTTGTATATAGATATAGTATATAGAAAGGAGGATGCTGTTATGTTTTGGGTTTGGCTTGTCGTTCTCATTTTGATGGTTGTGGTTGAAGCGTTGACTCCCGCGGCATTGATTTGTATTTGGTTTGCTGTCGGGGCATTAGCGAGTGGAATTTTGGCATTATTCGGAGTTGATTTCTGGATCCAGCTGGTCGTTTTTGGGGTTGTCTCCGTTTGTGTGCTGTTGATCTTTCGTCCGTTGGCGTCTCGATATGTAAAAAATAATCGAGTCCCAACCAATTATGATCAGTATATCGGTAAGATGGGTGTGGTCATCAAGACGATTGAACCTAACGAATGGGGAATGGTAAAGATTGAAAACGCTACCTGGTCGGCAAAGGGTTGGCAATGTACAAGGATTGAAGCCGGTGCCAAGGTAGAGGTGATGGCGATTGAAGGCGTTAAATTGATCGTGAAACAAATTTCGTGTTAGAAAGGAATGTTAGTGGTTATGTGGGAAGCTATTGTTGTTGTTATTGTTGCGATTATTATTGTTGCGTTTATTATTTCGCTGATTCGGATAGTTCCGCAGGCGAATGTATTTGTTATTGAGCGGTTGGGTGCGTATAAAGAGACTTGGGATACCGGGCTACATATCTTAATTCCGTTTATTGATCGGGTAGCTAACAAGGTGACCAAAAAGGAGATAGTAAAAGATTTTGCACCGCAACCAGTTATTACTAAAGATAATGTTACCATGATGATTGATACGGTCGTTTATTTTACGATTACAGATGCAAAGATGTATACATACGGTGTGACAATGCCGATTGCTGCAATTGAAACGTTGACGGCGACGACGTTGCGAAATATTATCGGTGAATTGGAATTGGATCAGACCTTAACATCCAGAGATGTTATCAATTCCAAGATGCGTGTTATTTTGGATGAAGCGACCGATCCGTGGGGAATTAAAGTGAACCGCGTTGAGGTTAAAAATATCCAGCCGCCGCGCGATATTCAGGAAGCGATGGAAAAGCAAATGCGCGCCGAACGGGAACGTCGGGAGCAGATTTTGCGTGCTGAAGGTGAAAAGAGAAGCGCTATTTTAACGGCTGAAGGTGAAAAAGAAGCAACGATCTTACGGGCTACGGCAGAAAAAGAAGCGCGGATTGCCCGTGCAGAAGGTGAAGCGCAGGCGGTAGAACGGCTGTATGCAGCGCAGGCGCGAGGAATTCAAATGATCAAAGACGCTAATCCATCTAAAGAATATTTGGCTTTGCAAGGTTTGCAAACTTATGAAAAGATGGCCGAAGGCAAGGCAACAAAATTGATTGTTCCGACAGAGTTGCAAAACGTTGCTACCTTATTGACCAGCGCAAAAGCGTTTTTAGAATCCGATGTAAAAACAAAAGAATAGAAGTGAAAAAGCGGTCTGCAATGTTGGCAGACCGCTGAACTATTTTAAGGAATTTTATTGACAGAATGCGGTTTGTGTGATATACTTCTATAAGAAAAATAGCGAAAGAGGTGGTGCGTATGCCAATTAAAATTCCAGACAGTTTGCCCGCAAAAAGTATATTGGAGAGCGAACATATTTTTGTGATGACCGAGCATCGCGCGCTGCATCAGGATATTCGGCCGTTAAAAATTTTATTATTAAATTTAATGCCGACAAAAATGGCGACAGAAACGCAGTTTTTACGTTGTTTTTCAAATACGCCGTTGCAGGTAGAAGTAGACTTGCTGCAAACGAGTTCGCATGTTTCTAAAAATACATCGCAAGACCATTTGCTAAAATTTTATAAAACATTCGATGAAGTCTGTCAAAATCGGTATGACGGGATGATTATTACCGGTGCTCCGGTGGAGCATTTGAAGTATGAAGATGTAGACTACTGGCCCGAAGTTTGCCGGATCATGGACTGGTCTAAGACTAACGTACAATCTTCTTTTTATGTATGTTGGGGTGCGCAGGCTGGGCTATATTATCATTACGGGATTGATAAGGTGCGGGTTCCGAAAAAGATCTTTGGCGTTTATCGGCATAAGTTGATTACGCCGAAAGCTCGTCTTTTCAGAGGCTTTGACGATACATACCTGGCTCCGCAGTCTCGGCATACAATTATTCGGAAAGAGGATATTTTGGCCAATCCTAATCTGCGTTTGATGTCTTATTCGGAGCAGGCCGGTGTGACGATTGTGGGAGATATTGACGGTAGACAGTTTTTTGTTTTGAGCCATTCTGAGTACGATTCGGATACGTTAAAAAAGGAGTATCTTCGGGACAAAGAAAAAGGATTGGATATTGATATTCCCTATCACTATTTTCCCAATGACGATCCGTCTCAAGAGCCGGAAAATACATGGAGAGCGCATGGGAATCTGATGTATACCAATTGGCTGAACTATTACGTGTATCAGACCACGCCTTATGATATCAATGAGGCGTTTGATAATACCAGTGTGGATTAAATTTTATTAAAGGAGTATTAAAATGAAAGTTCAATTTTCATCGCTGATCTATGATAATCCGTTGCCGCAGCTGCGGTCTCGTCAGGCGGCTTTTCCGTTTTTAGCCGAATTGGATGACGGAACATTGCTTGCCGCATATCAAATCGGAGAGGCTTTTGAGTCGGTGGACGGAACCAGTTATATTTCGACCAGTACGGACGGCGGAAAAACGTGGTCGCAACCCCGAAATATGTTTGATAAATCTCATGAGGTCGTGCCGATTACAGACTGTTGCAAAGTAACCTCTTTGGGCGGTGGAAAATTGGTCGGTGTTGGATATGAATACGACAGAACTCATCCGGAATGGCCGATCGGAAACCCCGAAACCGGCGGATTGATTGATGACAGAGTTTATATTACACGTTCGTCCGACAACGGTAAAACTTGGTCCGAGCATGAAGCAGTACCGAATCATTGGGGCCCCCATACAGAGGCTTCTGCACCGATTACCGTGCTGAAAAACGGAGATTGGATTACCCCGATTACCGGATTCCCCGATTGGTCCGGAAAGATGTCTGACCGTCTTTGCGGAAGATTGCTGCGTTCCAGCGATGAAGGAAAGACCTGGAATGACGATACGGTATGTATGGAATTTGAAGGAGACTGCGTTACTTGTTATGAGCAGCGTGCTTGCCAGTTACAAAAAAGCGGCGCGATCGTGGTTATCGGTTGGAACGAAAATGTAAAGACCGGTGAACGGCTGAACAATCATTATACCATTTCGTATGATAATGGCAAAACCTTTTCTAAGCCGATGGATACCGGTATTCATGGACAGGCTTCTTCGGTATGTGCAATCGGCGAAGATAAATTGTTGGCTTTGCATGCGGTTAGACGTGATACGGATCGCCCCGGCATTTATGGATATATTGTTGACCTTGCAGACGGTACCTGGAAAATTGAACAGGAACTTTTGATTTGGGAACCTGCAACGCCGGTGATGAGAGATACCAAAGCTGCCGATATTTTTGCCTTTTTGAAGTTTGGTCAACCGGGTGCGATTTTGCTGAAAAACGGAAATATCATGATGAGCCATTGGTTTGCCAGTGACGGGCAATATAAAACCATGGCAACATACATTGAGTTATAATACGGAGGTCTGAACATGATTTACGATAAAATTGAGAATATAGAAAATTATAAAGGAATTGATGCTCGTTTGTATCGGGCATTGGAGCATATTCGGAATAATGATTTTAGCAGTGCGGTGGCCGGTGGAAACGAGATTGACGGACAGCAGCTGTATTATAATTTTGTAGAAGATGCTCAGACAAATCCGCTGGAGAAGAGTTCTTTTGAAGCACATCGGGTTTATGCAGATATCCATGTGGATATCGAGGGCGAAGAAACCGTATATATTTCGGATATTAGCGCGATGCAAGCGGAAACGGAGTATGACGCAGCAGGCGATTATCTGATGATGAGCGGTCCCAGACAGGTAGAAGTCAAGTTACAGCCTGGATACTTCGTGGTTTGTCTTCCCAACGACATTCATATGCCCATGGTGGCGACGGACGGAAAAGTCGGAAAAATCAAAAAAGCTATTTACAAAGTGAAATTAGATTAAAAAAATAGCAAAAAAAGCAGGGTGTATTAACACCCTGCTTTTTTACTATATAAGCGATAAAGGTGATGTGGCAGCACGTTTTAAAACAGACTTGCCCACATTTTTAATTCTTCTTCAGAAACATTGGTAGCAAAGCGTTTGCCCTCTTTCAAAACAGCACCGGGACACGACGGGGCAAGATCTTGATTGGTTTTGCCCATCCCGCTGCTGCCCGAAGTGGCAAAGGGTACAATGGTTTTTCCTGTCCAGGTATAGGATTCTAAAAAAGTATTGATAATGGTCGGCGCAACATACCACCAAATCGGGAATCCGATAAAAACAGTGTCATATGCTGTGATGTCCGGGAGTTTTCCGGCAATGGCCGGCCGAGACGCTTTGTTTTTCATTTCAATGCTGGAGCGACTGTTCGGATCGGTCCAGTCCAGATCCGCTTTGGTGTAGGGAGGATTGGGCTGAATTTCAAATAAATCGGCATCGATGGCCTTGGCCAATTTTTGGGCGACTTTTTTTGTAATGCCGCTTGCGCTGAAAAAAACTACTAATTTTTTACTCATGATGTTCCTCCTTTTTTAAACGAATAACGGTTTGCCGAATCAAATGCAATGCTTCTTGAGGGAAATGGCAAGACTGTACCGCTGTCTCCATCGGACAAAATCCGGTATTGGTTCGATTTCGAATAGCTTGTGTTTGGTCTTTATACTCAATCGGAATATTGTTTTGGCGTAAAAGTTCAAGAGCTGGCAGGCTGATCAGGTCAGTATAAACGGCTGCCGGTTGTAAAATCAGATATAAAAAAGCAGAGGCTTTCCCTACTACTTTGTCAGCAACAGAAAATCCGTTTAGCAAAGTGTTGCTGTCAATCTGCTCCAACAGGGGAGCAACGCCCCGTTTTTGGCTGACGAAAAGATCTTCATTTTTGACGGCCACAAAAGTATAACCTTGGGTGTGCAGGTACTGCTTGGCTTTTTGCAGATCTTGGCTCATTTTCTTACTTTGCCCTCTATTCTGTATGTCAACAATGGCAAAAGTGCCCATTGCAGCAAGATGCCGGGTAGTCCGATCGCAATGCTGGTCCAAATTACGGAAATGGGAACCGAGGTACTTACGCCGGTATAAACGGCAATCAAAATAGCAATGGCACGCAATGCGCGTCCGCCGATTTGCGCAATCAGCAGTTGGATAAAGGTGGGTAGCGAAGTTTTTCTGAAAAGTCCACTGATACAGCCATAAGCGCAAAGCTCAATGACTATAAACGGCAGCATCGCCGACAGCGGCATCCCGGTTGTCAGAAAACTGATGACGGGGCTGATGGCCCCGGCCGTTGCCCCTGCAATCGGTCCTGCCAACAGACCAACCAGTAAAATAGGAAGATGCATAGGCAAAAAGGTTTCGCCCAGCGCGGTTCCCAGCCCGGACACAGCGCCTACGGCATGAAAGATTTGTGGAAGAATGATAGCTGCAACGATAGCTCCTAAAGCAGCAAATATTTGAGTTTTGACGGAAAGTTTTGTTTTTTGAGTAGATTGAACAAGGGTAGACATATTTTATTCCTCCTGCTGATGAAATGCTTTGACGACTTTTTGAAGTTCGTCCCGGATCGCAATATGCTGCGGGCAAACCTGTTCGCACCTGCCGCACTGAATACACGATACTGCGCGCTGTTTGCCATGGCCGCTTACCAGCCAATTTTCCTGATGATTGGCTGCTTCTTGGTCCTGATACAGCGTTAAGATGTTGAGTGCGGTAAAAGACCCTGAGATGCCGATATTTTGCGGACAGACTTTGGCACAATAATTGCAGGTGGTGCAGGGAACGAGTGGAAATTTATTCAGTTCTTTTTGCACGGCATCCAACGTTTGAATCTGGCTCTTGCTGAGCCCGTTAAAATTTTTCATGTAGGACAAGTTGTCTTGCATTTGTTCTAAATTGCTCATCCCGGAAAGAACTGTAATTACTCCGTCTAAATTTGCGGCAAACCGGATGGCCCAGGACGCTGCAGAACTGTCTGGTTCGGCAGCTTTCAGAATCTCTAAAACCGAGGCGGGCGGATTTGCTAACATGCCGCCTTTGACCGGTTCCATGATAATCACCGGCTTGTTATATTTTCTCGCGACCTCATAGCAACCGGCGGAGTTGATAGCCGGATTGTTCCAGTCTGCGTAGTTGATTTGCAGTTGTACAAATTCCATTTCGGGATGCTTTTTTAGAATTTCTTCTAATTCTTCTGCGGTAGAGTGGAAAGAAAATCCTACATGTCGGATCAGCCCTTCTTGTTTCTTTTCCTGTACCCAATCCCATAACCCGAATTCATCAAAAAAATGGGTGCGATTTTCCCCTAAATTATGTAATAGATAAAAGTCGAAATATCCGGCTCCGGTGCGCTGCAGCGAGGTGTTCAGTTGGTCGGTGGCATCTTGTTTGGTTTTGCAGTTGAGCCACGCCGCATTTTTGGTGGCTAACTGATAGCTTTGTCGCGGATATCGCTCCACAAGCGCTTTGCGCGTTGCTTCTTCGCTGCCTTCATATGCCCATGCTGTATCAAAATAGGTAAAACCGTTTGCAATAAACATGTCTACCATTTGTTTGGTTTGTTCTAAGTCAATGGCATTTTCTATACGCGGAAGCCGCATCAGTCCAAAACCGAGTTTTTTAATAGATTTTTCTAAATCTGACATGGTTGGTCTCCTTCCGATATTGTCTGTTTTAAAAATGAGATATCATATCGAGGATGTATGAAATCTCTTTTTAGTTTATTTCTATTATACTCCTTAAAGTGTGCTTTAGGTCAAGAGCTTTTTATAAAAAGTCTTATTTTATTAAAATTTACAGGTAGAGCATGAGCTGCATTTACAGAAATAAAAAAAACGGATAAAGAGCTTTATGCAGGCCTGTGGCAAGCTGTTTCTATGCCAATCATAAAACATGATGTAGAAAGCCAACAGCCTTTTTCTCATTTATTACAGAAGTGCTTTTTATTTTGCATAATTGGAATAAGCAATCGCGTGGCCATTCTTCAGCTCGGACAATCCTAATTGGAGAACGTCCCCGAAAGAACTGTTTTGCCGGTACCCGGTTAAATTATTAGCCACAAAATAAAAATCATTCATTTCTTCTCCCAGGGTAAATAAGGATCTGCGCCGATCAAAAGAAGAACCTTCGATACACAAATTCCCACCTGAACAGTTTATGGGGGAAATATTCAGTGTCGGACGATTGTAATGAAAAGATTGCAGCACGACATTCCCGCCGTTCATATCAATCCCGGGCCCGTCGTTGAGCCAGCACAGGGGATTAAAGATGTACACGTTCCCCTTCAGTTTTTTATCAAAATAAAAATATGTATTGGTTTGTCCTGCGCCAAATGGTGCAATTTGTGCGTTAATCATTTCGATTGTTCCGCATTCTTCCACACATATTCCCATATCTGCATAGTCAGAACCGTGGGCGATGAATGTGCCGTTTGTACTTTTGCCGTCTTGTTCGATAAAATACATTCCTTTTGATGTGCCGTAAACAAATGTTCCCAAAACGTGCTCGCTTTCGTTATATCCAAATACAAAGGTGGTACTGTTTTGTGATAATAAAGCAAAGTCAATCGGTCCCCAAACGGTTTCTCTTGCCGAAAATGCGTAGTTGGGATTGAAGTGGCAATTTTCAATCCATCCGTTTTTGGAATTGTTTCCTGCAAAAATACCGGTGCCAAAAACACAGCCTGAACAGTACTGAATATAGTGGTTGGGAGAGGGATTGGAACCAAAGTCAATAAACTGATAAGCAAACGGCGTGGTGATATACATAGCATAACATCCATTCCCGTTAGATTGGATACTGTAAGGGTATGTGTGCAGCAACTGTGCACCGTCTTCGGACAAGATACCCGGGTACCGGATGGCAAAACCCTTAACGCCGCTATGAGAAGACAGTGTAATGAGTGACTGCCCGTCAGGATTATCGATATCCGTATAAACACGCAGTGTGGAAGCATTTACTGTATAGTTAGCGTGTACAGGCGTCATAAAGCATCCGCTGAGAAGAACGCCTTCTGGAACGGTTAAATGGCCTTTAACGGTGTATTGTCCTTGTGGAATATAAACAACGCCTCCGCCGTACTCGGCGCATTGATCCAGCGCTGCCTGGATGATCGGTGCGTTATCGAAAGTGTCATCGTTTGCCTTGGCTCCAAAAGAGGTGATCGACAGTAGTGTTTTTGTGTAGGGAAGGGGTGTGTTTTCAATATACTGATGTTTTCTTTTCGAGGTGTAGGCCATATTTGTTTTTGTAAGATCATTTTGGAAATAAGCGGAGTCTGTTGCCGTTCCGAAATCGGGAACCGCAACGAAAAGACAATCGGTAAAAGATACTATAATGGAAACAGGCGTCTGATCAAAGATCTTTTCGTTTTCAAATTTGCATTCATGGAAAGCCAGTTTGGATGATTGCGTTTCAAATAAAGGGGTAGAGTTTTGTGTGTTGCGAAAAGTGCATTGGGTAAAAGGTGAAAACGAGGAACTGTCTGCCCCATCAAACAGCTGTGAAAAACTTCCATTAAATTTACATTCTACATACTGCGTAAAAGAAGAATGCCCCGCTTGATATTGAATTGCCGAAGTGCAGTCTCTGTTTTGTGTTGTGATTTCCAAATAAGTAAAAGTCAATCCAATATCGTTCGTGTGTTCTACGGTTAGCCCGGTATCGCAGTCTGTAATATATAAACCGGTAAATTCTGCGTTGGACCCCGTTAAAGTTCCTTCGGCATCTGTTTTGGTAACAATTACACCGTTTTTTAACCCGGTCAGATACATGTCATACGTGTATTCCCAGTCGGATCTTTTTAACAGAAAACCGGTTGTTTGCTCAAACATAGCGTCTGCTATTGAGGATTTGTTTTCAACCGGGATGATTTGGTTCTCTTGCCAATAGGCGGCAGACACATGAATATTTTCGAGCCGGCCGATATCATAAATTCGATCCAGCGAAAGAGCGGTTCCCAAACAGGAAATATAGACATTTTTTATGGTATGTAACTGGGATGCATTTTCCGAACCCAAACAGATTGCGTTATTTCCATTGACAATAGTAACATTTTGTACGGTAGCCGAATCTCCTTGAGGTTGTGTAATTGTAACTGGATACTCCTGCAGCGTTTGGAGATTTTGTTCCTGATACATTAGCGTTATATTTAGGATTCCGTTCGCTGATCCGTCCAGTTTAACAAACGCAGGCTGTGTTTTGAGTCCTTCACCGCCAATCAGAATGGTTCCTTTGGTTCCGGCCGGCTCTTGTTCCGGATTAACCCAGTCGCCGCATAAAGACACGCCGGTAGGAATCTGAATGGTTCCTTGAATCAAATATTTTCCTTCCGGGAGATATACACATCCTCCGCCTTTCTGAGCTGTTTGTTGCAGTGCGGCGTTTATCGCTTGCGTACAGTCTGCCTGCCCGTCCGCAATAGCGCCGAAAGGCTCTTGAGAAGCGTCAAACGTACAGATAATCAGTTCGTTTTCCGGATAGTGATTTTGCGCAATGAAAGCTTCTGTCGTTTGTAAATTTTCGGGTAGTTCTACTGCCGGCTGCATGATGATTGGTTTGGAGGTGTCTGGTATTTGCACCAAGTTTTGAATAGCAGATTTTAAATCAGCTGCTCGTTCAACCGTGCAAGCATCCAAAGTGCAAAAACATAACAACGCAAAAATCATTGATATTATTTTTTTATTTTGCATCTCCTGTTTTGTGTAAAATCGATACTTTATCTTTTTAATTATTATAACAGTTGTGCAGTTTGTTGTCAATTTAAGCGGTTAAATAATGTGAAATAAATAAGTAAAAGATAAAAACCTCTTGACAAAAATAAAAAAACATGATATCATAATGATATAAATTATCAATAAGAGGGATTTGTTTGAATGAAAACGATTCGTCATCGGCAGACGTTTCAAAAACAATTGATTTTAGATGCCGTTTGTTCGACTTCGGTTCATCCAACGGTGGAAGAGGTCTATCAAGACGTCTGTGCACGGTATGCCAATATCAGTAAGGCGACGGTATACCGGAATTTAAAATTATTGTCCAGCCAAGGAAAAATTCGCCGAATTGAATGTCCGGATGGGACTGAAAGGTTTGACCAGGCAGAAAATCCGCATTATCATGCACAGTGTGTTGGCTGCGGAAAGATTGTAGATGTTCAGATTCCGTATTGTGAACAGTTAGATCATACGGTTCAGGATCGAATAAGATTTGATATTTTTGGACATGATATTGTCTTTAAAGGGCTTTGTCCCCATTGTAAAGGAGAGTGAACAAATGGATCAGACAGCAATGTTTAAAATCAGTTACGGGTTGTTTGTGCTGAGTGCGCAAGAACAAGGGAAAGACAATGGCTGTATTGTCAACACCGTAACACAGGTCACGGCGGATCCGAATCGGATTACTGTTACGGTAAACAAGCAAAATTTGACGCATGATATGATTCTGCGCACAGGCCGCTTTTGTGTTTCGGTTCTTTCCGAAAGTGTGTCAATGGATACGATTAAAGGATTTGGATTCCGCAGCGGGCGTGATGCAGACAAATTTGAAGGTGTTGCCGCAAAAAGAGACCAGCAGGGGCTGCTTTATTTGACGCAGCATACAAATGCAGTAATCAGCGGCAGGGTGCTTTCTTCGATGGATATGGGAACGCACACTCAGTTTTATGCGGATGTAACGGATTGTTTCCGGTTATCTGACGAGGAAAGTGTAACGTATAGTTATTATCAAAAAAATATTAAACCAAAGCCATCCGCTGCCGAAAAAAAGATCAAAGGGTATCGGTGTAAAATCTGCGGATATATTTATGAGGGTGATGTTTTGCCCGAAGATTTTATTTGTCCTATTTGCAAACATCCAGCATCGGATTTTGAAAAAATAGAAAATTAAAAAATTTAGGAGGAAACGAACATGGAATTGAAAGGAACAAAAACACATGCGAATCTAATGGCCGCTTTTGCCGGAGAAAGCCAGGCAACCAATAAATATGCCTACTATGCCTCCAAGGCAAAAAAAGAAGGATATAATCAGATTTCTAATATTTTTATGGAGACTTCCAACAACGAGCGGGAGCATGCAAAATTGTGGTTTAAGTTGTTGCAGGGTGGAATCGGTTCTACTGAGCAAAACTTGAAAGATGCAGCGTCCGGAGAAAATTATGAGTGGACGGATATGTATGCCACTTTTGCAAAAGAAGCAAGAGAAGAGGGCTTTTTCGAAATTGCAGATCTGTTTGACGGTGTTGCAAAAATAGAAAAAGAGCATGAACAACGGTACTTAACTCTGTTGGCGAATGTTCAGAATTCTACGGTCTTTAAAAAGCCGAGCGAAAAAGTTTGGAAGTGCGGAAACTGCGGCCACTTACATTATGGCAATGAGGCTCCGGAAGTTTGCCCGGTATGTGCACATCCTCGCGCATATTTTGAAGTAAAGTGTGAAAATTATCAATAAAAGGTGTTTGTTGACAGATGCAAAAGAACAAGCAGGAACTTATTATTGGGACCGGTTTTGATATTCAGGTTTTGCAGCAAAAATTGTTGCAAGAAATCAGGGCGATGGATTATACGGCAGATTGTGTAGACCAATCGACGGGGATTCTTGTCCATATTGAAAAAGATATTGGTGGAATGGACACTTTCTTAGGCCGATGGCAAAAAGTAGATATGCAAATATCGATATTGCCAAAGACCGCACAAGCAGGTGACCAGTCGGTAGAAACGGCTTCAAAATCTTTATCATCTACCGATGTGAATGGTGCAGCTAGAAACCTTCAGATTCGTTTTTGCAAACGGGATAAGGCAGATAAGCTGATTTGTTTTGTGATCGGTCCTCTGTTTTTTGCGATTCCTTGGATTTTTGGCGCTATTGCCCGTTCTAATCGACGGAATATCGAAGAGGTTGCTTATCGCATTGCTGCAGATTATGCCAAAAAGACTTATTTGGAGCAAGAGGAAGCGGTATCTCAGGTATAGAAACAGATTTGTTGTTGTAAAAAGCATCATAAAAAAACCCGGCACATCTATTGTGCCGGGTTTTTTATCGTATCTAAATTTTACGCATGGGGCAATGATAAGCGATCGATTAAATATGGAATCGTTTGTTCGAAATTGACCCCGTAGAATTTTCGGTTTGGATCTTGTAATGTAACTTTGATTGTGTGTGCAGTATAGTCTGCAGCAATCCCAACCGCTTCAGGTAATGTTTTACCTGCTGTTAAAGCGCCGATACACACGCTGGCAAACAGGTCTCCGGTTCCGTGATAAACAGCGTCGACCCGATCTGTAAAATATTCAAATCGAGAATGGTCTGCGGTATCTACCCCGACGGCGCCAATCCGGTTTTCTTCAAAACTGACTCCTGTCAATATAACTTTTTTTGCGCCTAAACAACATAACTTTTCTAACAGTTGGTCAATATAGGCAGAGGTATAGGTTTGCTCAAATGGCATATCTGTCATAAATGCGGCTTCTGTGATGTTGGGGACAATAATGTCCGCTTTGGCACAGAGCCTAGCCATATGTTTTGCAAAACTGGGGTCAAACGCGGCGTACATTTTTCCGTTGTCTGCCATAGCCGGATCCACAAACAGTAGATTGTCGGGAGATCGAAACATTTCAATGGCTTTGATGACAATATCGATCTGCTCCACAGTGCCTAAATATCCGGTATAAAAAGCGTCAAACTGCATGTTTTCACTTTTCCAATGTTGTGCGATCGGTAAAATTTGATCGGTTAGATCCTTAAAAGTAAAGTTTTGGAACGCTGTATGGGTGGATAAAACGGCTGTCGGCAGAATAGCGGTTTCAATTCCCATCGCTGAAATAATGGGAAGAGCTACCGTTAGTGAACATCTCCCGATACACGAAATATCTTGAATGGTTAAAATACGTTTCATAAAGTTCATCTCTTTTGATTTTTAGATTATGATTCCGCCGCCGAGAACATAGTCATCCTGGTAAAAAACAACAGATTGTCCTTTGGTAACGGCACGAATCGGATCCTGCGTGTGAATATGCACCGTATGATTGTTTGTTTGTGTTATTTGAGCCGGTTGCGTTGTTTGGCTGTATCGTGCCTTGATCTGCACAGACGTTGGCTGTGCGAGAGCAGAAACGGAAATCAGGTTGATATCTTTTGCATCAAAATCACAGGTGTATAGGTCTTTCTCCGTCCCTAAAACGACTTCGTTTTGTTCCGGATCCAATTTGCAGACATACATGGGGTGCGGGAGGGAAAGCCCCAGGCCTTTTCTCTGTCCGATCGTATATCGGCTGATTCCGTGATGCCTGCCTAAAACTTGCCCCGAAAGAGAGACAAAGTTACCGGGCAAAAAAGGTTGATGCGTATAGTTTTGAATGAAATCCGCATGCTTTCCGTCCGGAATAAAACAAATATCTTGGCTGTCCCGCTTTGCCGCATTGATAAACCCTTGTTCCGCGGCAATCGTTCGTATTTGTTCTTTGGTCAGTGTGCCAAGAGGGAAAAGGGTATGGGCCAACTGATGCTGCGTTAATGAGTAAAGAACATAAGATTGATCTTTCGTGGGATCTTGTGCTTTTTTGAGCAGGAATCTATTTTTCTGTGAATCATATTCAATCTGTGCATAGTGTCCGGTTGCTATAAAGTCTGCTCCGAGCTGCTGTGCGCTTTGCAGAAATTGACCAAATTTTAGCTCTGTATTACACCGGATACAGGGGTTTGGTGTTGCACCTTGCTGATATTGCTGTACAAAATTGTCAATAACAGTCTTTCGGAAGATTTCCCGGAAATCAAAAACATGCAACTGCATTTCTAAAAGATCGCAGACCCGCTGAGCATCCGAAATATCTTGTTCATGGGCTGGCGTGTCATGCAGCCGCATGATCGCGCCTTCGCACTCATATCCTTGCTGTTTGAGTAAAAAGGCGGCAACGCTGCTGTCGACGCCGCCGCTCATTGCGATGATTACCTTTTTCATTTTATTGGCCTAATTCAATCATTTGATCGATACATTTCCTGCTTTGCTGCAGAACCGAATCGGACAAAGTGATTTCCTCGCCTGCTGTTCCGTTGATACAGTTGTACAAGTCGGAAAGGGTGGTTAACTTCATGTCGCAGCAGATCAGATGTTTAGAAAGCGGATAAAAATTCTTTTTCGGATAAGCATATTGCAGATGTTGGCAGATACTGTTTTCTGTTCCGATAATAAAGTCTGTGTTTTTACTTTGGGCCACATAATTCATAATGCCGGATGTGCTGCCAATGTAGTCTGCCTGTTCCGCTACTTCCGGGCGACATTCAGGGTGAACCAACAACAGCGCGCCGGGATGTTCTTTTTTTGCTTGTACGGCGTCTTGTCCTGTTACCGCTGCATGAATGGGACAGCCGCCCTGTACCAGACGAATGTTTTTATCCGGAAGTTGCTGTTTTACATAGTGTCCCAGATTACAGTCCGGAATAAATAAAATATCTTTTTGCTTCATCTTTGCGATTACTTGAACGGCGGATGCCGATGTCACGCAAACATCGCATACGGTTTTCAGTGCCGCAGTGGTGTTGATGTAAGCAACAACAGCATAACCCGGATATTGCTTTTTTAATTGCTCAATCTGTTCCACGTTAAACTGCTCGGCCATTGGACAACCTGCATCCGGGTTTGGCAGATATACGTGTTTTTGGGGAGAAAGAATCTTTGCTGTTTCTGCCATAAACCGGACGCCACACATTACGATATTTTGTTCTTTTACGCCGGCCGCTTTAACGGAAAGTTGGTATGAATCTCCCGTAAAATCAGCTACTTCGAGGATTTCGTGCGACATATAAGAATGGGCAAGAATACAAAAATCCTTTTCTGTTTTCAGTGTTCGTATTTTGTCTTGAAGTTCTCTTACGAGCATAGTATACCCCTCTGTAAATTCATATTAACAATTATAATAACATAAATTTGTTGTAAAGTCAATGATATAAAGGCTTCTTGTTAATCCTTTTTTAAAAAGATACCTTATCATTAATAAAAAAGATTCCGAT
>WHHJ01000037.1 GCA_014872655.1 Clostridia bacterium | reverse complement strand
ATATCATAAATCTATTTTTTTATCAAGTATGCTTGCAACTGCTGAAAGAATTCAAAAAAGGCCGCCCGATTGGGCGGCCGGAATTTTGTACAGAGGATTTGATGCAAACAACCGCGGAGAATTCCGCTTTTTGACGTCCTGTATTTGAAACGTCCTACTTTATTATATGTGCCCTGCGTTCAGATGTTCCGGCTTTATTGCCGGTAAAGGGATTTTAGTTGTTTAATTTCTTCTGCGTAGCCCGGTAGTTCATTGGGCGTTTCCAATAAAAAGGGTAGATGCTTTAGTTTAGGATGATTGATTACCTTTTCCAGTGTTTCAATCCCAAGATATCCTTGTCCTACTTTCTCGTGCCGGTCTTTATGACTTTCGGGCGGATTCTTACTGTCGTTCAGATGAATCGCTTTAAGGCGATCTAATCCGATAATTTTGTCAAAAGTCTCTAAAACGCCGTCCAGATCGTGAATGATATCATATCCTGCATCGCTGATATGACAGGTGTCTAAACAAACGCCCATTTTGTCTTTTAATTCCACGCGGTCTAAAATCTCACGAAGTTCTTCAAATTTGCCGCCAACCTCGCTGCCTTTTCCTGCCATGGTTTCTAACAGGACAGTAGTTGTTTGCTCTGGTTTTAAAATATGGTTGAGTAGTTCAGCTATTTTTTCAATCCCAGTTTGTATGCCTTGTCCTACATGGCTGCCGGGGTGAAAGTTGTATAAATTTCCTGGTAAGTATTCCATTCTTTCAAGGTCTTCCGCCATCGCTTGATAGGCGAAACGACGAACACGGTCGTCCGCTGCACATGCATTCAGCGTGTAAGGGGCATGTGCTAAGATTTGAGCGAAATGGTGTTCATTTGCTAAATTTAAAAAAGCGTCAATATCTGCTTGGTTGAGCGCTTTCATAGCTCCGCCACGCGGGTTTCGGGTGAAAAATTGAAACGTGTTGGCTCCGATACTGAGTGCCTCTTTTCCCATATGTTCATATCCTGCTGCTGCAGATAGGTGACATCCGATTCGAAACATATTCGGTCTCCTTTTATAAAAACAAATTGATAAAGTATGTTTTTTATATTATATCATATATTTTTAAGAAAAACAATGACAAATGTCTGCGTTTCATCTTGATTTTTTTGATATTGTATACTATAATAAGTTTGTTTAATGCAGCGAAAAGGAGTTAAATATGGTTAATATTGCAACGGTCGGGACTTCTGAAATTACTCGGCTGTTTATTCGGGAAGGACAGAAGTTGGAATCCTTTAATCTTTGTGCCGTTTATTCCAGAACGGAGTCTAAGGCTTCGGAATTTGCAGAGGAATTTGGGGCTCAAAAATATTATACATCGCTCAAGCTGATGTCGGAGGATGACAGTATTGATGCGGTGTATATTGCATCTCCGAACAGTTTGCACGCTTCACAGGCGAAGTTGTTTTTAAGTGAGGGCAAACATGTTCTTTGCGAAAAACCGGTTTGTTCAAACAGTGGTGAGCTGCATGAGGTGCTGGAGTGCGCGGAGGAAAATGAAGTGTTGTTTATGGAAGCGTTTAAGACGTTCTCTGCGCCGAATTATCAGAAACTAAAACAACTATTGCCGAAAGTGGGGCAGATTCGAAGCGTATATTTTGATTTTGCCCGATATTCCAGCCGATATGATGCACATAAACGGGGAGAAGATGTTAATACCTTTAAAGCCGCTTTCTCTAATGGTGCAGTGATGGATATGGGTGTTTACAGTATTTATCCGATTTTAGATTTGTTTGGTTTTCCAAAAGACATTAAAGCGATGGGGACGGTGATCCCTGACGGCGTAGACGGAGAGGGGATGGTGTTGATGAAATATGATGGGTTTACAGCGGCTGCGCATTTTTCTAAAACAGCAACTTCTCATGCCATATCTCGTATAGAAGGCGAGGATGCTACGCTTTTAATCGACAGTATTTATACGCCGATGCAGGTTCGTGTTGTATCTCGCAATGGGAATATAAAAACATATGATTATGACAAAAAAGGGAATGGCATGCGGTTTGAAATTGAAGAATTTTTGCGTTGTGTTGAAAATGGTATTCTGCAGTCTCAGGTCCATTCTCATCGCCTGTCTCGGTACGGAATGCGTGTTTTAGATGAAGCGCGCCGGCAAATGGGTGTTGTTTATCCTGCGGATGATCGGATATAATACGGAACGGTTCGCGTCAGGTTAATGGCCGTAGACGCGAGTTGTCTTTGTTCCGAAAATATAGGCGGAATCCAATTTAATATCAAAAAACAGCGGTATTTGTAAGATACCGCTGTTTTTTGCTGACAGAACAAATGTTACAATTTTGTGAACGCCGTTGACTTTTAGAAAATCTATGCTATACTATAAGTGTTGTATGTGTAGTGCAACACATAAAACGATAAAGGAGGATTCAGATGTTTCAAATTGATTTGTTGTCCAGAACGCCGATCTATGAACAAATCGTCGAGCAGATGGAACGTTTCATTTTGACAGGCGTGATTTCTCCCGGTGAACAGGTGCCGTCCGTTCGGTCAGTGGCGGTAGAACATTCTGTAAATCCCCGTACCATTTTAAAAGCATATGCCGATCTGGATGCAAGAGGTGTGATTCGTCCTGTACCCGGGAAAGGCTATTTTGTATGCGAAAATGCAAAGCAGATTTTGAGTGCGGGAAGGCTGACAATGTTGGGAGAATTGTCAGAACTTCTAGACAAAATTGTGGGTGCGGGAATTGATAAGAAAACCGTTCTGAAGTATGTGGATACTGCATACGCTGCCGATTTAAAGGATTAGAGAAAGAAAAAAGCTTAGGAGGAAATCGTATGATAAGAGCGGAAAACCTTTCAAAACATTTTGAAAAGTTTGTTGCATTGGAACATGTGACGTGTACTATAGATGATGGATGTATCTATGGTATGGTCGGTTCAAACGGTGCGGGAAAATCGACGTTTCTTCGCACGATATCCGGCGTTTACAAGCCGGACGGAGGCTCTGTTTTTATTGATGAGCAACCAGTTTGGGACAATCCGAAGGTAAAGGGATTGATTGCATATATCCCAGATGAATTGTACTTCTTGAACAATGCCTCGATGGATCGGATGGCGGTAATGTATCAATCCATCTATCCTCAGTTTGACATGGCGAAATATCGAAAATTAGCAAAGACCTTGGAATTGGATACGAAAAAGTCGTTAAATTCTTTTTCAAAAGGAATGAAACGACAGGCCGCAACGATTCTGGCTTTAGCCACACAGCCTAAATATTTATTTTTTGACGAGACGTTTGACGGCTTGGATCCGGTCATGCGGAATTTCATCAAAGGATTGATTTGCGAAGATGTTTATGATCGGGGCGTTTCGGCTATTATTACTTCGCATTCTTTACGGGAATTAGAGGATATGTGTGACCAATTAGCGCTATTGCATAAAGGCGGATTGGTTGTGGAAAGTGATATTCAGGATTTGAAAACGGTTCAGTTTAAAATTCAGGTTGCATTTACAGACGATTACAATCAATCCCGTTTTGAAGGCATCGAGATCTCTCATTTTTCCAAGCAGGGGTCAGTTGCCAATATGATTGTTCGGGGCGACCGCCAAAGTGTGGTTGAGAGATTAAAAGCAATGAACCCGACAGTTTTGGATGTCTTGCCGTTATCGTTAGAAGAAGTGTTTACTTATGAGATGGAAACACTTGGTTACACGTTTCATATAGAATAGAGGTGGGAATAATGAATAAAAGAGCAAAAAAAGAATTTTTCAGCCTCGGTGTTTATGTAGAAGGCTTGCGGCAACTGCGCATTCCGGGAATCGTCTTTGCTGTCCTCATGGGCTTAGGATCCATATTGGTTCCCGTCGGTCTGGTCTTTTTAGAGTTTTCGCAGCGAGAGATGAATGGTGTGTCAGCGACGATAAATGCCGTTGCGGTAAGCGTAACGGGAGCTGCTGTAAATCCGCTATTGATTCTTTCATTTTTATTGGCGGCTCCATTAATGACTTTGATCTTATTTCATTTTTTAGATAAAAGAAATGCTTCCGACTTTTATCATTCGATTCCCCATACTCGAATTGCTGTTTATGTCAGTTTAATGGCCGCGATTTTTACCTGGTTGGCGATATTAATTTTGTTTTCCGGTTTAGTTTCTATCGTTACAGTTTTATTCTGCGGAAAATACATGACATTGCTGTATGGCTCGTTGTTTTTACTGATGTTGGGCTGCTTTATTGCTTCTGTCTTTGTTAGTGGAGTCGTCAGTTTTTCAATGATGATAACAGGAACTATCTTCTCCAATGTCATTGTTTCCGGATTGGTTTTATTTCTGCCGAGATTTTGTGTGTTGGTGCTTAGTTCTTCAATTACCGGAACCATTCCGTTCTTAACAGAAGGGCTGCCTCCGTTGTTATCCGGCCGATATAACCTTGTTACGGAGTTTATTCTCCGGTGTTTAGGCGCATATGGAAATAGCAGTCCTTTTGATTGTTTGACTGCGGCTTCCGGAATGATTTACACGGTTGTTATTGCTGTTGTTTTTGTTGTTGCTGCTGCAATTTTATTTTATTTACGTAAAAGTGAGAGCGCAGGGCAGGCTGCATTGAATCGGACTTGGCAAGCTGTTTTTCGCATTGCTGTGACAATGGTGGTTTGCATTGCGATATGTTGCGGTATTTTTAGTGATTTAAACAGGATCTATGCCAATGATGAGATATTGGGCTCTCAGATCTTTTTGTATGTGACATGCTATTTAGTCGCTATTTTGGTATATTTCCTATATGAGTTGATTTCGACTCGAAAGTGGAAAAATGTCGTGAAGGCGATTCCTGCTTTTAGTATTGTAATCGCACTAAATATTGCGATATTTATCGGATTGTATGGGATTCGGGCTTCTGAGATGGCGTTTACGCCAAAGGCATCGGAGATTCAAAGTGTTTCGGTTGTTCCGTTGGACGATATGACATCTTCGTACAGTATCACCTTTTGGGGAATATGCAGAGCAAGCCGGTGGATCTTCGGAGATTACAGATCCGAAGATTTTGGAAGCTGTTTCGGAGAGCCTGAAAGAAAACGTTGATGCTTATCAGCAAAAAAACGGTGTCTATTTTGATCGTTATTATTCCGATAAAGCCGGGGCTAAAACAAAATACGTTCAATATCAATTAAGTATTGAAAGTACTAAGGGAACCAAGACTCGGAGAATTTTTGTTCCGTCCGATCTTTCGGAACAAATTACACAGGCGCGCCAGAAAAGCCCCGACTATATCAAGGCTTGGACGACATTACCGCAGCCGCTTTCTGATATTTCTGTAAATAATTTGTGGCTGTCAGGTCAAGATGTTCAATCGCTTTATGACACCTTTTGCGAAGAGTTTAGCAAAGTAGATTTTCAAGCTTGGAATGAAAGAAACTTAAACTCGGATATTTCTTTGTTTAATTTTCGGTATCAAATACATTCAGGTTCCAGTGACCCGTTTTTGGTTATTCCGGTTTACCGGGATCTATTTCCTCAAACCTGTAATCAGTATTTTCAATACAATTATACGTCTTTTGAATCGGAGATTGATTCTGTTTTGCAGAAAATCGCTTCTGCCGATGCAGAAAAATCGGATTTCTATTATACGATGACTTTAAATATTAAAGACGAAGAACACGGGCAGATGCAATTATTTATGGAGGAATTGTCTGCGGATAATGAAAAAGCATTGAGATCTGCAATTCGGAAACAACCTGTTACAGATCAAGATGATGGTTATATACAAATTTATATTTCTGATTATTCTTCTGGGCGTGAGGGGGCTGAATATGAACTCTTGTTGCCAGTGGATATGGCCCAATTAGATTTATCAACGTTTTCTGAATCTTTAAGCGGGCAGTATGCATAATTTTTGAACACCAGCCACCCGGTGTTAACATAAAAAAACAGAGACTGAACACTTGCCGGTTCAGTCTCTGTTGTCTATAACGGCGTATTTTACAAGTCCGAGCATATCCCGAACCCAATAAGATTGCTGCAAAAAATAAGGACAATAAGCTGAAAAAGGCGTTGCATTCAGTCCATATTTTTGAGCATATAATGATGCACGGTATTCATGAAAGGCATCAGTCACTACTACAACATTGGAATCAAGACCATGTTTTTGAATAATTTGCGCTGCATTTCCCATGTTTTCATCGGTGTTTGCAGAGGTGTTTTCGGTATAAATACGATCTGCCGAAATGCCTTTTTGGATCAGTTCTTTTTTGATGCATTCGGCCTCTGTGATCTGTGCATGATTTCCTAAACCTCCGGCAGCTATACAAACTGTCTGTGGGTGAGAAACTAAATATTCATAGGCTGCATCAATTCGATAACTTAGCATTTGGGATGGTTCTGTCTGCTTTACTTCACAGCCCAAGACTATGACTGTTTTTGCGGAGGTATCCGGCTGTAATTGACTGTAATGAATCATCATGTTCAGGAGTGTGACAAATACTCCTATACAACAAAAAAGTAAAACAAGAATACTCCATTTTATTTTTTTGTATCCATGCGGAAATTTTTTTTGAGCCCATTTTGCTCCGTTTGGCAAAGCGATTAAAAGAATGCCGGCTATAGCCGGCAGCCAGACTCCTACGTTAAAAACACCGTAAAGAATTGTCGGTAAAATAGATAGGATAAATAATAATCCGCCGAATACTCGATAGAAGACACAAAATCTTTTATTCATCATCCAATTCCGTTAAATATAAGGATACGCGCTGTAATATGCTCCGGCAAAACCTGCGGTAAGGATTGCGATAAAAAGGATAATAACCCAAATAAATAAAACAATTGAACTAATCACAATTCCGGCGATAGCAAGGCCCTTGTAGGACGGTGATTTTAAGCCCAATATACCAAAAATCAATCCAGGAACAGAAAGAATAAACGGAATCCAGAAAAGAACAACAGAACAAAGACTTAATACCAAAGAGGCCACCGCAAATCCGGTTCGATTATTAGATGTTTTGGTTGGTTGCTGATACGGAGTAGTTGTCTGATTGTAGTAACTTCCCTGCATTTGTGGGGGAATTTGATTGGTTGCATAGGTTTGCGTGGTATTTGTCTGGGTTTGATTGTGCACGGTGTCTTGAACTTGATTTCCGCAATGGGGACAAAATACCGCATCTTGTTGTAATTGAGTTCCGCATTTAGGACAATACATAGGGGAGCCTCCCTGTTTTTTCTTTTATTGTAACACAAAACAGGATATCCGTCAAGCATGATGCACGGTTTGCTATAGAATCGCTATCATTGTATGACATCAATCTTGATAATATTTCGGTTTTTATAAAAATTCATTGTAATCTTTTATTGACAAAATAAAAGTTTTATGGTATCATAATAGAAAACGGGGCATTAGCGCAGCTGGGAGCGCACAACACTGGCAGTGTTGGGGTCACGGGTTCGAATCCCGTATGCTCCACCAGTAGAGAGCCTCGACACGCCTTTCGCGTTTGGGGCTTTTTATTTTCTTAAGAAAGATTATTTATTATAGTGGATATAGCAGGTATTTTTTATAACGCTCTCCAGTATAAACAACCTACCTAGATACGAACTTGTTTTTTAACAAACCTTTCATTATTATGGAATAAGAAGGATGATTAATAGGGTCATAGTGATTTGAATTACTGAAAAATAAGATTTTATAAATTGAGGCACTTATGTTTCTAAGTGAGGGGAGAGAAATGGTTATGAAAGAATTTTTTATTCCGTTAGCAGAAGGCAAAAGAGTATACGCACGGTATTATAATGAATAAAAAAATGCCAGGACCATCGTATATCTTCATGGAGGGCCGGGGGCTAACTGCGAAAGTTTCAATTATATTGCCCACCGACTTGCAGAAAAGATCAATGTTTTGATTTTCGATCAAAGGGGAGTTCTGCGTTCGGACGGGGTTGGAGAAGATGAGGAATTAACTGTTAATATGCTGGTGGATGATTGTGAAAGCATTCGAAGAGCGCTGCACATCCCTAAGATCATTTTGCTAGGGCATTCTTTTGGCGGACTGATTGCGCTCTTGTATGCAACAAGGTATCCGAAAGTTACAGGAGGAATTACTTATGAAAATCCAAACTGGAGCAGTGTGGATGCAATGAAGGCGATTCTAAAGCACCATTGTGATTATTTACATACAGTGCAGGAGGATGCCTTGTGCGATGAGATCTACGCGAAGATGAAAGGAGTCACGGATCTCTGCCAACTAGGCGATATATTGATCAGCATCCCGGAAAACTATCGAGAAATTGTATATTATAATAAACCTTGGTCGGTTGAAATGTTGGAATACTGTCACTTCGATACTGTCACAGAGAATCAATGGCATAATAGTGAAGTACACCGTAGAAAAATAATGGCAGACCCCATAAATAATGTAAATTTTCTGGAGGATACAGCTAAGATATCGTGTCCTCAGATATAGTTAAGAGGTGATCATGACCCAGTATTTCCAGATGGATTTCAGGAATGGTTTGCTACTCACACAAATGGAATTGTCAAAACGGTATCTGATTGTGGTCATTATATTCATGCGGATAAACCGCAGGATTTTTGCCAGGCTGTTTGGAATTTCATTGATCGTCTATGAAGCAGAAAAGATGATAATTGGGATACTGGTTGTATTAAGCAGAAATGTCAAAATCACAACCGATGTTTTATGTAAACACCTTGTTTACGGGCTTTTACGATATCGATAGTGGTAAACTGAATTAGACAATTGTTTTACAAAAAACCAAATCTTGTGTGATTTGAATTGGATTGTTTGATTGTGTTTTATACTTTTTTATAACCAAAGGCTCTTTCACCAGGGTTCGGTATTTTGCATTTTAAAGAGCCGCGTGAACATGTAGTAACAGCGCAAAAACTTGGCATACCAAAAGAAAAATAAAAATGTGCAGGTTCAGTACAAAAGCCAAACGGAACATGGCATCTTTTTTAGTGCCTGTAGATAAAAAACCGGTTGTAATCTAAACGGAAATGTTTAGGTTACAACCGGTTTTTTATATATTTTATGGCTAGGGATTTTTAAAGAACAATGGTGATAATAAAGTAAATCAGATAATATAAACTTTCGAATAGTCTTGATTTCAAATATAAAAATCAAGAAAGGGTTGTATATTATTCTAATAACCTATCGTTACTTATTGTAGAATTTATGCCACAGCAATTGATTTTTCTATTTGGTGCGTCAAATGAAAGTGTTTATTATATGGATTTTGCAGTAAAAGCATTTCGAATTTATCTTTGTATGTTGCCGTTGGCAACCGTAAACAAGGCTACCTTTATTTTTTTACAATCGCTTGGAAAACCTTGGTTATCTACTTTTTTGTCTATGCGCAGAGAAATTGTGTTAGGGGTCGGCTTGGCAATTCTATTGCCGATATTTTTCCGGTTAAACGGAGTTCTTTATTCCATGCCACTTGCAGACGTGATAACTTTTGTTGCTTCCGTTATTATCATTATAATAACTTATAAAAATTTTAATATAAATATTTCAGCTTTAAACATGACCATATTGTCATAATTAATGAAATTAAAAGAAGTTTGTTTTGTTTGAATAGGAAAGATAAAAGGTACTATTCTTCAATATTTTTTGAATAACTCCAAATAAATAGTTGTTTTGTCTTGAAAAAGTGACAGTTATTATGTATAATAAAGAACAAGGGTTGAAAAATACATATTTTCGTAAGTCTTTGGTCGATGGTTACAAAACAATTGAAAAAAAAGTATTTTTTGTAGCGCGATAAAAATCTATTTATATTTTGGTGTTGTTTGAGATGAAGAACAAAATTTTTTCAGGTATTGATCGTCTTCCGTCCGGAACGGCAACCAATCAGATTCTTGACGGATGCTTGGTATTGGAGGGTGGCGCCTTTCGTGGAATATATACGTGCGGGGTATTGGATGCGTTAATGGAGCACCATATCAATTTGCAGTGTACAATTGGTGTTTCTGCAGGGGCAATGACAGGAGTAAACTATGTTGCCGGACATATTGGTCGGGCAGCGCGAATCAATTTGCGGTATCGGCATGATCCTCGATATGTTGGTTTACCTGCGATTCGGCACAATCATGGTATTATTGGATTTGATTTTGTATTTGAAGATGTTCAGGAAGCATATCCTTTTGATGAAAAACGGTTTTTTGCTCCGGAGCGGCGTTTTTTAGCCGTTGCTACAGACTGTTTAACCGGACAGCCGGCTTATTTTGAAAAAGGAAAAACTTCGGATATCTTTCAGGCTGTTCGAGCCTCGGCATCTATGCCGTATGTTTCTAAGATGGTTCCCATAGATGGACGGCCGTATTTAGACGGAGGGTGTAGTACGAAGATTCCTTATGAATGGGCTTTGCAGCAAAATTTTGAAAAGATTGTTGTGGTGAAGACTCGTCCGGATTCTTTTCGCCGAGAAGTACATCAAAAACACACGCTGCCAAAGAGGTTTTATGCGGCTTATCCACAACTGGTTGAATCGTTGGAAAAAAGTAATGAGTGTTATAATGCTCAATGCGACCAAATTGAACAGCTAAGAAAAAAAGGGCGACTTTTTGTAATCAGTCCCTCTCAGCCGGTTTCGGTACGACGTTTGGAAAAAGATATGGAGAAGTTGGGTGCGTTGTATTATTTGGGCTATCAGGATGGGAATCAGTCTATTCAGGCTTTAAAAGAATATCTCTGTCGAGCATAATTATTTTATATGAGGCACTTCCTTCAGTCTTAAGGTAAGAAAGTAAATATTTTGATAAGTTATTAATGTAAATTCTTGTGAAGTATCTTTTATGCTGCATTGACAAGTATAACCTGTTTATGATATACTAAATAAGTACAAATAAATTTATAAAAGAATAGGATGATAGGTATGATACGAGCATGTGTTTATGGATATGGAAATATCGGCAAAGCCGTGTTGTCGGCATTGAAAACCAGCCCTGATTTTGAAATTGTTGGCGTGGTAAGCAGCAGTTTACAGGCCGATGCATTAGAGGGGGTTAAAGTTGTTCGTGATATTGCAGAATTAGAAAATGTTGAGGTTGCGATTTTATGTACTCCCAGCCGTACTGTTCCGGACTTGGCTGCCTCGCTGTTGGAAAAAGGAATTTGTACAGTAGATAGTTTTGATATTCATACCCAAGTTTGTGACGTGCGTCGTCGCCTGGATCAGGTTGCAAAAACACACCAGGTGGCTTGTGTCATGTCTGCCGGATGGGATCCGGGGACGGATTCAATGGTTCGTGCTATTTTGGAGGCAATGACTCCTCGCGGAATTACTTATACAAATTTTGGTCCGGGTATGAGCATGGGACATACCGTTGCGGTAAAGGCGATTGAGGGCGTTAAAAATGCGTTGTCGATGACGATTCCTTTGGGAACCGGGATTCATCGCCGGATGGTTTATATCGAATTGAAAGATGGATATGATTTTAATACCGTTGCGGCAGCGATTAAAAATGATGATTACTTTGTTCATGATGAGACACATGTCATTGCGGTTGATAGTGTCGATGCACTAAAGGACATGGGACACGGCGTGGAACTGGTTCGCAAAGGTGTGTCCGGAACAACGGACAGTCAGCGGATCGGATTTACGATGGCTATCAATAACCCTGCGCTGACGGGTCAGATTTTGGTTGCGGCAGCGCGTGCTGTAAAACGGCAGGCTCCTGGATGCTATACGATGATAGAACTTGCGCCGATTGATTTGTTGGCAGGAGATCCCGAGGATCTTGTCCGTAGATTAGTTTAATTGCAGATGGAAGAGACTGCGTACGCAAGGCGCAGTCTCACATTTTTGATACAAAGTTCGGAGGCTGCATAACATGACAGAAAAATTATATGATGCGGACAGTCATCTCCGGGAATTTGATGCGACGGTTGTTGCCTGTGAACCGGTTGACGGACATTTTCGTGTGGAGTTGGATCGTACCGCCTTTTTCCCTGAAGAAGGCGGGCAGAGCTGCGATGCTGGAGTGCTTGGTGAGACAGAAGTCTTGTATGTGTCGGAAAGAGACGGGATTGTTTTTCATGATCTGGCAGAACCGTTAATCGTTGGCGGTAAGGTTCACGGGAAGATTGACTGGACGCGTCGGTTTCATAATATGCAAAACCATACAGGTGAGCATATCGTATCGGGTTTAATTCATCGTTTATACGGCTTGGATAATGTAGGATTTCATTTATCGGATGCTGAAGTAACATTGGACGTTAACGGAGAGTTATCTGAAGAAGATTTGACTAAAGTGGAGTATTTGGCGAATGAAGCCGTCTTTCGGAATGTCAGCGTGACAACGGTTTGTCCGCAGCCCGAGCAGTTGGCCAAGATGACGTTTCGGAGCAAGTTGGATTTAACAGAAAATGTTCGAGTGGTTGTGATTGATTCTTACGATGCTTGCGCATGCTGTGCACCTCACGTATCCCGCACTGGTGAAATCGGATTGATTAAGATTCTTGATTTTATGCGATACAAAAAAGGAACGCGTATTTTTATACGCTGCGGATTTGATGCTTTGGCCGACTATAATCGGAAATGTAAGCATTCAAAAAAGATATCTGTTCTATTGTCTGCAGAACAGGATCAGCTGTCGCAGGCAGTCGAAACGTTAATGGCCGAACTGGAAACGCAAAAAGCAAGGCGTGCCCAATTGGCAAAGCGTGTGGCGGAATTGTCCGTTCAGGCGCCCTGCCAAACAAGAAATAAGATTGTTTTTGAGCCGTTGCTTTCCGGAGATGAACTTCGCATGATCGTCAATGCGGGGATGGAAGATTCTGCCATTTGCGCTGCCTTTAGCGGTACAGACCGAGATGGATATCGATATGTTTGCGGCAGTTTACATACGGATATGAGAGAGTTTTCAAAGGTTTATCATCGTGCGCTAAACGGTAAGGGCGGAGGATCTGCAAAAATGATACAGGGAAGTGTCGATGCCAGCCAAGAACAGATTCAGGCATTTTTTGACGGGGTGCAGGATGAGTAGCGGATATGTAGAGCATGTTTTCCCTCCGGAATACGATGTGGATTCTCGGGTTTTAATTTTAGGAACGATTCCATCTCCAAAATCAAGGGAAAAACAGTTTTATTATATGCATCCACAAAATCGGTTTTGGCGTTTATTATATGATGTGTTTGAGGAACCATTTGAAACAGAAATCTCAGTTCGCAAAGATTTTTTAAAACGACATCATATTGCATTGTGGGATGTTCTGGCCAGCTGTGAGATTGCAGGGGCAAGTGACAGCAGCATTCGCAATGCAAAACCTAATGATTTGTCAATTGTTTTAAGTACGTCACAAGTTCGGACTATTTTTGTAACAGGAAAAACGGCTCAGCGGTATTATTTAAAATATTGTCGTGCTCAGACCGGACAGGATTGCATTTATTTACCCTCTCCCAGCCCGGCCAATTGCGCCGTTCATTATGAAACATTGTTTAATGAATATTGCAAAATTAGAAAAGTATTGGAAGGAGAAGAATATGCATTATCGTGAAATTATCTTGTCGATTTCATCCAAAGATGTTCAAACCGTGACAGATGTTGCTTCTGTTTTGAATTTTGGCGGATTGTATATTGAAGATTATACGGATTTGATGGAGAATGAGATCGTTCAGCAAGTTGGGCTGGTTGACGAAGAATTGCTTCAAAAAGATCCGACGAAGGCCGTTGTTCACATTTATATTGATGAAAATTCGGATCTGGAGGCTTGTCGTGCCTTTTTGGAAGAACGTTTAAGTTCAGAAAAAGTGACGTATCAAATTGAACAAAAGACGATTGATGAAGAGGATTATGCAAACAGCTGGAAACAATATTATAAGCCTTTGCCAATTGGTGACCGGATTGTCGTGATTCCTGAATGGGAAACATATGACAATAAAGAGGGGCGGATTCCTCTGATTTTAAATCCGGGAATGGCGTTTGGATCAGGTTCACATGAGACTACTTCTTTGTGTATCGAAACTTTGCAGCAATATGTACAGCCTGGAATGCAAGTGTTGGATGTGGGGTGCGGAAGCGGCATTTTAGCTGTTACGGCTTTATTGTGCGGAGCGGAACATGTTGTTGCTGTAGACATTGACCCAAATGCGACAAGGGTTGCATTGGAGAACGCAGAAAAAAATCATGTAAAAGAGCATATGGAGACGTATGCGGGAAATTTGCTGGATACAACTTCACAGGTGTCTGCGGTTTTAAAGGAGCGGAAGTTTGATGTTATCGTAGCCAATATTGTGGCCGATGTGATTATTCAGTTGTCCGATTTGATCCATGCTTATTTAAATCCGAATGCGTACTTTATTGTTTCCGGGATCATTGGACCTCGCAAAGAGGATGTGTTGACGGCTTTAAGAAAAAACAAGTTGTCGGTTGTTGAAATTCGGGAAAAACGAGATTGGATTTGCATTGTTGCGAAGGCATGATCGCTGTTATATTTGCTTTTATTTGTGGTAAGAGGATTCGTAGAATTTTACTATTCTGCGAATCCTTTTTTATGAAAAATATACGAGGAAAGTGCAAATAAAAAATAGTTTTTTATCAGGTTTCCGAAATAGATAAAAAATGCTATTTTTCTGTTGACAAATAGGCAAACAGTTGTTATAATAGTTAGGAACCTAACAATTAAAAATTGAAGGAGGGATTCTGTGACAGAAGCTGATTTTTTTGAATGTGACTTTGAACATATCAATATGGGCAAATTGGTGCACATTGTATCGAATCAATTGAAGCGCAGGGGAGATCATTTTGAAACAGAAAATGGATTGACCCATATGCAGACACACGTGTTGCGTTATATATTACTTCGTTCGTTAAAAGAAGAAATTTATCAAAAAGATATTGAGGATGAATTTCAAATTCGGCGTTCCACCGTTACCGGTATCTTGCAGTTACTTGAAAAAAAAGGATTTATTACACGGAAGAGCGTTGCTGCAGACGGTCGTTTGAAACAACTTGTTGCTACGCAAAAAGCAAAGATTTTACAAGAGCGTATCCAACAGGATATTGCTTGTACAGAGGCTTGTATGGCACAAAACATTTCGAATGAAAATTATCGAATTTGTAAGAGGGTTCTTGCGCAAATCTTACGGAATTTAACAGAGGACGCAGCATTGCAAACAAGCAAAAAAGAGAGGAGTAAAACATGAATAGAAAGTTATTAAAATCTATTCGAGAATATAAAAGGGAATCTATATTAGCCCCTGTTTTTGTTGTTTTGGAAGTGTTGATGGAAGTGTTTATTCCATTGCAAATGTCTAAAATTATAGATGTTGGCATTCAGCAGGGTAATTTAAAGTATATCATTGTAATGGGTTTGATTCTTGTTGTAATGGCAATGCTTGCTTTATTTTTTGGTGCAAAAGCCGGAACTTATGCAGCCAGAGCAGGTGCCGGGTATGCGAAAAATCTTCGGCATGATATTTTTTTTAAGATTCAGACTTTTTCTTTTCATAACATCGATCATTTTTCCACTTCGGGATTGGTTACGAGATTGACAACGGATATTACCAATTTACAAATGGCGTATATGATGAGCATTCGTTTATTGGCTCGTGCTCCGATTATGATTATTTTATCTTTAATTATGACTATGACGATCAATATTCCAATTGCCATTATATTATTGGTGACAATTCCGATTTTGGGTGGCGTTCTAATTTTTATTGCAAAAAAAGCGCATCCTAACTTTATTCAGGTTTTTGATGAGTATGATGTACTGAATAATACGGTACAGGAAAATGTAAATGCTGCTCGTGTTGTAAAAGCATATGTACGGGAAGATTATGAGATTAAAAAGTTTCATGGGATATCCAAAATTGTCTATCAGCTATTTACAAAAGCGGAAAAAATTGTTGCATGGAATTCTCCGGTCATGCAGTTTACCATGTATGTAGTTATTTTATTGATGGTTTTTATCGGCGGTCAAAGTATTGTTTTTCAGACAATGCAACCTGGAGAACTGACAAGTGTTATTATTTATGCAATTCAGATTTTAAGTTCTTTGATGATGGTTTCATTTGTTTTTGTTTTAATTATGATTGCCGGAGCCTCAGCAGACCGCATAGAGGAAGTCTTGGATGAGATCCCAGAACTGCGGGATCAACCCGATGCGATTCAAACGGTAACTAATGGAGATATTGATTTTGAAAATGTAGATTTCAGTTATGCAGGCAAAGACGGACCTTTATCATTGAAAAATATCAACTTGCACATTCGTTCCGGACAAACGATTGGCATTATTGGTGCAACCGGTAGTGCAAAATCTACTTTGGTACAGTTGATTCCTCGTTTATACGATGTGACGAAGGGAAGTGTAAAAGTAGGCGGGGTTGATGTTCGGAAGTATGGATTGGCTGCGTTAAGAGATCAGGTTTCGATGGTTTTACAGAAAAACGTATTGTTTTCCGGAACGATTTATGAAAATATTCGCTGGGGTGATGAAAATGCATCTGATGAAGAGGTCCAGCGTGTTTGTCGCTTAGCTCAAGCGGATGGATTTGTACAGGAATTTCCAGACGGGTATAATACAAAAATTGTTCAGGGAGGAAATAATGTTTCCGGTGGCCAGAAGCAGCGTTTGTGTATTGCGCGGGCTTTGCTGAAAAAACCAAAAATTTTGATTTTAGACGATTCAACCAGTGCTGTAGACACTAAAACCGACGCGCTGATTCGTAAAGCATTTCGGGAAGAGATTCCGGATACAACAAAAATTATTATTGCACAACGAGTTTCTTCGGTTGAGGATGCGGATCAAATTATTGTGATGGATGACGGACGGATCGATGCTGTTGGAACGTCTGAAGAGTTATTAAAAACAAATACGATCTATCGTGAAGTTTATGAGTCTCAAATGAAAGGTGGTGCGGAAAATGAATAAACCCAATCGTCCTAAAGTATCTAAAGAAGTATTAAAGACTGCCGGTTGATTACTAAAATATGTAACAAAGGATTATAAGATTTCGTTTGTTGTTGTTTTTGTTTGTATTTTATTCAGTTCCGCTGCCTCTGTTTGTGTTTCTCTTTCATTAAAATTTTTATTGGATGATTTTATTGTTCCTCTAATCGGACAGCAGGCGCCTAATTTCGGAGAGTTATACAAAGCATTGACGGTTCTTGGCATTATTTTTCTGTTAGGAGTTATAGCGACTTTTATTTATACTCGTCTAATGGTTAAAATCGGGCAGGGTGTTTTAAAACATGTTCGTGATGATATGTTTGAACATATGCAAACATTGCCGATTCGATATTTTGATGAGCATACAAACGGATCGATCATGAGTTTATATACAAATGATACGGATACATTGCGTCAAATGATCAATCAATCCATTCCGCAGGTATTGATGAGTTCGCTTACGATTTTGATTACGTTTATAACTATGTTAGTGTTAAGTCCGCTGTTGACCGTGTTGGCGGTCATTATGATTTTTGTTTTATTTGCAGTAGCAAGAAAAATTGGAGGAAATAGCGGAAAATATTTTGTTCAGCAGCAGTTTGATCTTGCTAAAGTTACCGGATTTGTTGAGGAGCGGATGAATGGACAACGCGTTATTAAGATTTTTAATCATGAACGCGTTTCGGAAGAAGAGTTCGATCAGCTCAACGAAGAATTATATCAAAGTTCTTCTACAGCGAATTCTTTTGCCAATATGATGGGGCCTGTCATTGGTAATATTGGTAATTTGCAGTTTGTATTGACGGCGATTCTGGGTGGCTTTTTGTCTGTGATGGGCATTGGTGGAATCACACTTGGCGTGATGGCATCTTATTTACAATTTACCAAGAGTTTTACGCAACCGTTCATGCAGGTGGCACAGCAGTTTAATTCGATTATCATGGCCTTGGCCGGCGCGGGACGAATTTTTGAAATGATTGATGAACAACCGGAAGTGGACGAAGGATATGTTACGCTGGTTAATGCCCGTAAGAAGCCGGACGGAACGATAGAGGAATGTGAACAGCGTACCGGATTGTGGGCCTGGAAGCACCCGCATCAGGCTGATGGATCTGTTTCTTATACGGAATTGAAAGGTGATGTTCGATTTTCAGATATGACTTTCGGGTATAATCCAGATCATCCGGTTCTTCATAATATTACGTTGTACGCAAAACCTGGACAAAAGTTAGCTTTTGTCGGGTCAACAGGTGCAGGAAAAACAACGATTACAAATCTAATCAATCGGTTTTATGATGTTCAGGATGGAAAAATTCGTTACGACGGGATTAACATCAATAAGATCAGAAAAGCAGATCTTCGTCGTTCGTTAGGTATTGTTTTACAGGATACACACTTGTTTACCGGAACGATATTGGAGAATATTCGGTATGGGCGAATTGATGCAACCGATGAAGAAGTGTATGAAGCTGCTAAACTGGCTCATGCAGATCAATTTATTCGAATGCTGCCTAAGGGATATCAAACTGAAATCAGCGGAGATGGTGAGGAATTATCTCAAGGACAGAGACAGCTTTTATCCATTGCCAGAGCAGCTGTTGCAGATCCACCGGTTCTTATTCTGGATGAGGCAACTTCCAGTATTGATACCCGGACCGAAAGTATCGTTCAGCGCGGAATGGATAATTTGATGAAGGGCCGAACGGTATTTGTGATTGCGCATCGTCTTTCTACTATTCGAAATAGTGATGCGATTATGGTGTTAGAACATGGGCGCATTATCGAGCGCGGAAGTCATGAAGATCTGATAGCTCAACGTGGTACTTACTATCAGTTGTATACTGGAAAGTTAGAATTATCATAATGGATGCATTTAGTGTGATTTTTGTTTGTTTTTATTGACTTACCTTTTTATTCTATTATAAAAATGTGTATACAATAGTATTTATGAGAAAACTGCCTTTGCTTTAATGCAAAGGCAGTTTTGCTTTTAACATAAAATCTTTATGGTAGCAGTTTTGGATAAGAGGTATAAAAAGAAACTTTTCTTAATCGAAAAATAATAAATAAAAAGGTCTGTTTAATCGTAAAAAAAATAATGATGATGTAGATAATAGATTGTTTTATCCTTTATGAAATTTTAGGAAAAAAATGGC
>WHHJ01000036.1 GCA_014872655.1 Clostridia bacterium | reverse complement strand
ATCGGAATCTTTTTTATTAATGATAAGGTATCTTTTTAAAAAAGGATTAACAAAATCGGACAATCCCTTGACAAAGCCCTATTGTCAAGTTATAATGATACTGTTATGTATATTTTATAATAGAATATGAGTAAGAAATATGAATCAAAATTTTCCTGTTGCACTGGCGCCGTTGGCGGGATTTACAGACAAGCCTTTTCGTCAATTGTGCAAGTCGTTTGGCGCAGATTTTGTTACAACAGAAATGATTAGCTCAAAAGGGCTTTTTTATCGGGATAAAAAAACAGACAGTCTAATGGATTTTGATGACGGCGAACGTCCTTTGGCCGTGCAGTTATTTGGCTCCGACCCGCAGACGATGGCTTATGCGGCAAAGAAGACCGCGGAACGTGGTCCGGATTGGATTGATATCAATATGGGTTGTCCGGTACCTAAAATTGTCGGGAGCGGTGACGGCAGCGCATTGATGACGGATCCTGCCAGGGCTGAGGCGGTCATTCGGGCAGTTGTTGACGCTGTGTCCATTCCTGTCAGTGTAAAATTTCGGCTGGGCTATGATGAAGCGCACATCAATGCGGTTTCATTTGCACAAATGTGCGAACGGGCCGGTGCGAAAGCGATTACACTGCATGCGCGCACGCGTCAGCAGATGTATTCCGGACAAGCTGATTGGTCGTATATTCGTCAGGTGAAGCAGGCTGTAAATCTTTTTGTGTGGGGAAACGGAGATGTAACGTGTCCGGAAGATGCGGTACGAATGGTGGAACAGACCGGCTGCGACGGTGTGATGATTGGACGGGGTGCTTTAGGAAATCCCTTTTTGTTTGCGCAAATCAAATCGTATCAGCAAACCGGGACCTATCAGAATTATGAAAAAGAGGAACGGATCCGTACGGCTAAAGAACATGTCCGCGCCATGTGTGCGCATAAACCCGAGTCCGTGGCTATTGCGCAGGCTCGAAAGCATTTGGCCTATTATTTAAAGGGCATGAACGGTGCGGCTTATTATAAGAATCAGATTTTCAGCGCCGTAACTTTACAAGAAGTTTGTGATATCTTAGATGCCTTTTTGCAGGTGTAAAAGGAAATGGAAAAGGAGGGAAATGTCTTTGAAAAATGATGGGCTGGGATTGTTGAAAAGCCGGGATGAGGCGGCCTTTGAACAGTTTATACGTGAACATCAAGAAAATGTATATCGTATTGTTTTTTCCGTTGTCGGCAATGAGCAAGATGCACAAGATTTGGCTCAGGAAGTCTTTATTAAAATATATCTTTCGATTTCTTCTTTTCGCGGCAATTCGGCGTTATCCACGTGGGTATACCGCATTGCTTATAATACAGCGTTGGATCATCATAAAAAACAGCGCCGACGTCCGGTTGTTCGCAGTATGGACACCGACGAGGATTTGGAGACGCTGTATTTAAAATCTGCTAAGGACGGATCTCCGGAAGAACGGTTTTCTGAGGAACAGATCCGAAAGGATATTTCCGACGCCTTGGCGATGTTGCCGGATGAGCAGCGCCAGGTTGTCATGCTGAGGGATGTTTATGGATTTAGCTATGAGCAGATAACCGTCATGACGGGATTAAAAAGCGGAACTTTAAAATCTCGGCTCAGCAGAGGACGATCGGGAGTCAAAAACATTCTGATTAAGATGTGGAACAATCCCACATAAAAATCGTCTAAAAAAATGAGAGTGTTAAAAGGTGAAAGGATTTTATAGATGGGAAAGAATTGTAAAGAGATTCTTGCTTATACGGACGATGTGATGGATGATCGGGCGTCCGACCAGGTCCGGGATATGTTTTTTCAACATCTGGATCAATGTCCGACCTGTAAAAGTAAATACGAGATTTCCTTGCATATCCGGCAATTACTGCGCGATGAAACTGTTGTTTTGGGTGATGATTTTACACAGGCCGTCATGGGGAGACTGCGTTCTGTGCGCGCGCGTCAAAAACCGGAACGGAAAAAGTGGGAGTGGAAAAAACCGGTTTTCGGCGTTTCCGCTTGTTTGGTCATTCTTGCAGCGGTCAGTATCGGATTTCTTTCGATCCGTGAAGATCCCGTATTAAATACAGCCGGCGATGAAAAATTGTTGTCCGTCGCTCAAGATACGGAGGAAGGGATCGTTTTTACAGCAGGACAAGAGGCTGATACTTTTGTATATGATCGGTTTTTGCATGTGATAGATCCGGAATTGGCAGCGTCATCGTCTTATACCGGGGCGCAGGTTTTGGAGGTTATGAATGCAAAGTCCTATGCGTTTGCTTCAGAGTCTTATCGGTACATTACCTTTGCGCAACTGCGTACTTTGGATTCGATCAACGGCAACGTATCATGTTCCTATATTCCGGGGTACAATACCGGGACGATCTATTTTTATAAGACTTCTTTGCCGCAAAGCGAGTTGGAATGGCTGCTGCAGACGGATATGGAAAAAATATATACCCTGGCAGGCAGCGAGACTTCTTCTCAAGCATTAGTTTGCGTTGTGTTGACAGACGCATCTGAACAGTAGACAAAACAGCCGCCGTTGGGTTACGGCGAGGCCGGAGGAATTTTTATGACAGAAAAAATCAAAATCATGTTCAATGAAGATCCCAATCATCATATCGGAGAATTGGCAGAGGCGCGTGCCTATCGGGGCGCGGATTTTAAGATTACCGAGCAAATGGAGAAGGAATTTGTTTATCAGTATCAGGGGACGCAGTTGACGGATTATTTAATCAATGTCAATTTTATGTGTTCGGTGTATCCGTCGCGCACACGGGATAGTTATGCCTACAAGCGCGGCATTCGGATGGAAAACGGAAAACAAGTTGATTACGGCGAAAATAATGAGTATTATAATATTTTTATTCGAGATGGATTAGACTTGTTTGCGATATGGATTCGATATTTTCGTGAAATCGGAGTTCGGCCGTGGCTGTCGTTTCGCATGAACGATTGTCATGACTCTGCTTCCGAAACCAGTTTTATGCAGTCCAATTTCTTTTATGATCATCCGGAATATCGGCGGGTACGTCATCATATTGCCGATGGATATTTTGCCCGTTGTTTTGATTACTCTATTCAAGCCGTGCGTGATGATATGTTGGCTTATATCAACGAATCGTTGGAGCGTTATGATGTAGACGGTATCGAATTGGATTTCATGCGGGAGATGTTTTGTTTTGCTCCGGGGCAGGAGTATGCCGGGATCGAGATTATGAATGAGTATATGCGTACCATTCGCAATGCGGTAGCGCATTGGGAACAAGTTCGCGGCCATAAAATTTTTGTTGGGGTAAAATTATTTGCCATTCCGCATCAGGTATATTATTCGGGGTTTGACGTGTTTACCTGGGCCAAAGAACATTTGATTGATGTTTTGGTGGTAGGTCCGCGCTGGGAGACAGTAGATAATGATTTGCCTGTTGAAGTATGGAAAAAAATGATGGAACCTTATGGCGTACAGGTAGGCGCCGCACTGGATTTAATTTTGCGGTGTCATCCGCACGGAGAGTTTTATTATTTAAATACGCATGAAACTGCGCTGGGTTCCTGTGCGCAAAACTTGTCGGCCGGAGCTGATTTTACCTATTTATTTAATTATATGCGTCCCAATGCTGTCGATTATACCAAGCAGTTAAACTATCCCATTTATCAGGAAGAAAATTATCAGATGCTGCTGCGCAATGGCGGACAATTAGAAACGGCGGTCAACAGCCCTCGTCGGCATATTGTAACGTTTCATGATATCGAACCGCAGTGGGAATGTTGGAAATTATCGCATCTGCCTTGTACGTGTGAATTTCCGGTTACTTATACACAGGTGCGTGTCCGCTGTGGATTCGTTCCTGAAAACACGAATGTTTATCTGATTTTAGGTGCACAGTTATGCCAGTCGGAAGAAGAGATTGCTTTTGACAGTTTTGACTGTTATTTAAATTCTGTTCGGGTGCATTGTTGCGGGACCTGCGACATTTCTCCGTACAGTAAGATGAAAGGTTATTGTTTCCGGATCGAAGATCCTGCCATTGTTGATTTGGCCAATGTGGTGGAGATCGGTTCAACCGGTGCGCAGAAGTTCGAGGTCGAGTACGTAGAGCTTCGTGTAGGCGCAGAATTGTAGAGATTGATACGGTATTTATAAAATTTAAAAGATCGGATGTCTGCAGATACGGCGTCCGATCTTTTTATATTTATTTTTTAAAAAGGGTTGACATCGGGTTTTTGTTTTGTTATACTACCTATTGCGAAAGCGCTTTCGCAATAGGTGTATCAGGAGGCCTTATGAAAAAAGTTACAGTGAAGGATGTTGCTCAGGCCAGCGGATATTCTATCTCAACGGTCAGCAAGGTTTTTAACGGAACCGATCGTGTCGGGGAAGCTGCTGTGCGTAAAATTCGGCAGGTGGCTAAGCAATTGGGCTATCGGTCCAGTATGTCCGCGCAATCTGTTGCCGGAAAGCGCCGTAAGATTGCCGTTGTTTTATTTGAATCTCCAAAGCAGGTTCGAAGTTTATTTGAACACGGATTTCATACGGCCTTTGATTTATACGGGGAATTTGGTATAGAGCCGACGTATTATTTTTATAACACCTCTTCGGCATTGCCCTGGGAAGATCTCGCACAACATTTTGACGGGGTCATTATCACCCCTTCAGACGCTTTGAAGTCTGATATGCGGTCGCTTGAGCAGTTAGGAAAAAATGTGCCGCTGATTCTATTGCAAACAAAGCCGTCCGGTCTGGCGACGATTCCGCACTTAGCTGCCGTAACGGTGGATGCTTATACGGTCGGGGCCATGTCTGCACAATTCTTATCGTTTTGCTGTCCGCGTCATGCTCGAGTCGGCATTCTTGTTGGTTATCAGGATGCTTGGATACACGCTCAGAATACTGCCGGATTTTTGCATTCTGCCAAAAAATACGGCCTTTATGTCGAACAGGCAGGAGAGTGTTTTGATGATAAGGAATCAGCATATATGCGTACCGAGGAGTTATTGAAAAGATGCCCGGATTTAAGCGGATTGTTTGTGACTTCTTATGTTTCAGATTCCGTTTGTTGTTGTTTATCCGACCATCAAGCTTCCGGGGTAAAAGTCGTCGGAGTCGATTTATTGGCAGATACCGTGGCCTGTTTGCATTCCGGGCTTCAGAGTGCAGCAATCTTTCAAAATCAGGCAGAGCAGGCCCAAACTGCGGTTCATTTGCTTGTTGATCATCTGCGCGGAGCAGAGGTTCCTGCAGATGTTTTGGTAAAACCGGAATTGGTTTTATCTGCAAATTTAAGTTGCTACGGTTGGCCGGAAAATGTGCCCGCCAAAGAAGAATGAAATTGATAAAAATATCATAAAAACGGTTACGGGGAGGATATTTATGAAAAAAGCTATTCATCACAACGGTAAGTTATTGTCAAAACTTTTGCCGGATCCCATCAATCCAAACACTCTTCCGCTATCTTTTCAGCTCGACGGAAAAACAATGACCGGCATTCCGGATTCTTTTTGTCCAACCGTTCGACGGCAGCAGCTGGACAGCAATTTGATTTTATATACTATTACCGGAGAAGATCAAAGCGGTCTTCATATCCGGGTTGAAGTTACGCAGTATTTGGATTTTGACGCGGCCGAATATCTGGCTTATTTTACAAACAACGGCAAGGTGGATACGCCGATTCTCTCGGATATTCGAACCGTTGATTGTTTCTTTTCAGGAGAACAGATCCAATTGACGCATAGTAATGGGGATGACTTGACAGAACAAGGGTATGAACAAATCACACAATCGATACGGCAAAAAATCGTAAAAACACCGTTGGACGGCACGTCGTGCCGAGGTGCCTTTCCGTATATGCGCCTGGTGTTGAATGAGGATTCTGGGGTTCAAATAGCCATTGGATGGCCGGCACGGTGGATTGCGGAGTTTGAGCCGGAGCCAGGCGGCGTTCATTTTCGTGCCGGTCAACGTAGGTGTCATATGCGGCTTCATCCGGGCGAAACCATGCGTACGCCGCGCGTCACGTTTGTGGCGTACCAAGGGAATGAAACAGACGGGATGAATGAGTGGCGGCGTTGGTATTTTGCGCACATTCTGCCTAAGGAAAACGGTTCTCCGCTGCCGCCCAAATTATGTTTGCATGTTTTTGAGGCAGCCGGAATGTCGGAGTTTACCGGTGCGGATGAACAAAATCAATTAACGGGGTTGGATGCCTATTTACAATCAGGACTTCATCCGGATATTTGGTGGTTGGATGCCGGTTGGTATCCCTGTAACGGAGAATGGCAAAAACTTGGAAATTGGCAGCCGGATCCACAGCGTTTTCCGCATGGGCTAACTCCTATCGGAGAATGCTGTGACGAGAACGACATTCAATTTTTGCTCTGGTTTGAGCCGGAACGGGTTTGGATAGAGAGCCCTTTAGCACAGCAGCATCCTGAGTGGCTGATTGAGCATGTCCTACCGGACGGAACTCGGGATCCGTATCATTTGTTGAACCTTGCAATAGAGGAATGCTGTGACTATGTTATTGAAGTGGTCGATCGGATTATTAAAGAAAGCCGTGTACGTATTTATCGGCAGGATTTTAATTTTGACCCTGCCCCTTGCTGGGATGCGTATGAGACTGCTGACCGGATTGGAGCAACCGAAAACTTGCATGTGCAGGGATATCTTCGATTTTGGGACGAACTGAGTCGACGGAATCCCGGTTTGCTGATTGATTCGTGTTCTTCCGGCGGTCGCCGAAATGATTTGGAAACCATGCGCCGCGCCGTTGCACTGCATTATACGGATATCGGATATGGAAACCATCCCATCAAACAAAAACAACATCGTTTGATGTTTGAGTGGATTCCGTATTTTCGGGCTCACAATATGAATTGGCTCAATCCGCAGACTCTGACGTACGGTTCGGAGTGGTATGCGCCGGATGCCTTTTCTTATATGGCAGCGTTTGCGCCGTCTATGACCGATATGACGGCGTGGGATGCTGATGATGCGGCAAAGGATCTGGCCCGTACTATGATCGGAATTTGGCGCCAGGTGGCTCCTTATATGCTGAGTGGAGATTATTATCCGCTGACAATCTGTCGAAAATCTGCCGAGGATTTTTATGCGATGCAGTTCCATGAGCAAAAAACAGACAGCGGGTTCTTCCAAATTCTAAGCAATGCGCGCAACCCGCAGCGGCATTTTATCTTACAATTAAAAGCATTGGATCCTCAGGCTTCTTACCGGTTAACGCAATTGCCCGATCATCGCACGGTTCGATATACGGGCCGGCAGTTATCGGAAGGCGTTGATTTTGAATTGGATGCTAAATCTGCGGTGGTTTGTCTCTATCAAAAGGAGGATAACCCGTTATGATTTGGGAGAATTCCGTTTTTTTACTGATCGTGTCGATCTTGTTAAATTTGATGGCATGCAGTATTCTGCGGACAAAATTTTGCAAAAATGAAGTGGCGTCGGGCGCGGATCTGTATTCGTTTAACGGCTTTTCGAGCCTATTATCCATGCTGACTTTAATTGTGGTATGTGCGGTATCGGGGAGTTTGGCGCTTCCTTCCGTTTACACATTGCTGATAGGGATCGCGTTTGGGGTGATTACTGCGCTTTGCGCTGTTTTTAACATGAAAGCCCTGGAGATCGGCCCCATGTCGTACACTACAGTTATTTGTTATTGCTCTATGCTGATTCCGTCTTTGTCCGGAATGGTGTTATACGGAGAAGTCATTTCCGTTGTTCAGTATGTGGGTGTTATTTTCATGATTGCATCCTTTGTATGCGCGGTGGATCGGAAACACGATCGAATGGGTGCGTCTTTAAAATGGTTTGTCTTCTGTATGATTGCTTTTCTTACAAGCGGAGCCGTTGGCGTCATGCAGAAGATCCATCAGAATTCCCCGCATCAAGCGGAGCTGGGCATGTTTTTAATCATTGCATTCGGCGTATCCGTTGTTTTTTCTCAGTTGACTGTTTGGTATTTAAAACATCAAAAAGGGCAATCTGTTACCGTATATCAAAAAGAAAAACGTTCCCGCTATATTGGGTACAGTATTTTGTGCGGTATCGGGATCGGTCTGGTCAATCAAATCAATCTGTACCTTGCCGGGGCGATGGATTCCGTTATTTTTTATCCGGTATTTAACGGTGCTATGATTTTATTAACATCTTTGATTGGCGTTGTTTTCTGGAAAGAACGTCTTTCTATCAAGCAATGGATTGGTTTAATTATGGGGATGGTTGCCATCTTTTTGTTGTGTCTGGGTTAAGTGCGTCGAAAACGCTGCTTTATATGCCGGGGCCGTATGGTTTTGCGGCCCCGGCTTTTTTGAGATGTTTTGTCAGTCTGTAATGATTTTGGGATTGATATTGCAGACAAAATATAGTATACTGTTCATGATATCGTGATCCGTAATCGGATAAAAGAGCTGGAAGACCTCTGTTTTCTTTATTCCATTCTTTTGTTGAATCAGTGCAGCCAAAAGGAATGGGAAAAGAAGCACGGAGATTGAGGAGGGCGTTGGTTTTGATTTATTCTATTAACAAGCAAAACCGGACAGATTTTACTGTGTTTCGCAAAAATACTTTAGTGCAGCGATCTTATTTTATACCGTTTCGAACGGCAGATCGGTTGGAGCAGGCAGATATTTTTCACGAACGGGAACAGTCGGATAAAGTCCTATTGTTGTCGGGAATGTGGGATTTTAGATATGAGCAGAGTGCGGAGCAAATGTCAGAGACGTTGAACACAGACGAAGTGGTTTGGGATTCTGTTCATGTTCCGTCGTGCTGGCAGCGGACAGGGTATGAGTCGCCGGTTTATGTCAATATGGATTATCTGTTCGATTTTTGTCCGCCAAAGATTCCCGATTGTTCGGCGGGTATTTATCGAAAAAAGATATGGATTGATCACGTTCCGTCTTCTGCGATTCTTACTTTTTTAGGCGTTGCCGGAGGGTACGGAGTCAGTGTGAACGGGTACGAGGTCGGATATGCAGAGGGGAGTCATAACACCGGGGAGTTTGAAATATCCGATTATTTAAATCCGGGTGAAAATGAACTTGTGGTTGTTGTGTTTCAATGGTGTACCGGGACCTATTTAGAGTGTCAGGATATGTTTCGAGAGACCGGTATTTTTCGAGATGTTTATTTGACTTTACATGATACGCCTTATATTGCGGATTTTCAGATCACGCATAAACAAATAGACGGAATTTGGCACAGTGATTTATGGGCTCAAGTTGTTGGGGACGTGGCCAATTGTGCGATACGGGCAGAAGTTTGGGATCAGACTCAGTGTATCAGCTCTCAAATTATGGTTCCGGGACAGTATCAAACCCTTGCCTATACGATCCCGGTTCATGAGTGGACGGCGGAAACGCCGCGGCTGTATACCTTGCGGCTGAAATTGTTATACCGGGGTGCCGAGGTAGAATATGTTCGCCAGCAGATTGGATTTAAAAAGATCCGGATTGATCGAGCGGTGTACTTATGGAATGACCAGCCGATAAAACTGCTGGGAGTCAATCATCATGATACAAATCCGAAAACCGGATATGTAATGACCGTAGAGGATTATTTGCAGGACGTTACTTTAATGAAGCAATTAAACGTCAATGCAGTCAGAACCTCGCATTATCCACCCGATCCCATCTTGTTGACGCTGTGCGACTGGTATGGCCTTTACGTGATAGACGAGGCCGATATCGAAACACACGGGGCTTATGTTTCGGATATCAATCGGCTCAGTGATGATCCGGCTTGGAAAGAACACTACTGGGATCGTGTAAAGTCCATGTATGCCAGGGATAAGAATCATCCTTGTATCTGTATGTGGTCGCTGGGTAATGAGGCCGGCGGCATTTATTGTCAGGATTATTGTTACGAGCAACTGAAACAGTGGACGGATATTCCCATTCATTATGAAGGTGCGTGCCATACTTCTCGCAAACATTACGATGTGTACAGTCAGATGTATACGTCGCCTCCGGATTTATTGAATTCGGTGCAAAACAAAGATCTGGGACAAACCTACCCATGTCCGTACTTTTTATGTGAATATGGGCACAGTATGGGGGTGGGCCCCGGCAGTTTTGAAGATTATATGGACGTTTTTTTGTCCTCTCCTCAGATTCTCGGCGGTTGTGTGTGGGAGTGGGCTGACCATGCCGTTTATCACGCAACGGGGCCTTATCGTTATACTTACGGTGGCGATCACGGCGAAAAAAAGCACGACGGCAATTTTTGCTGTGACGGGTTAGTTTTTCCGGATCGCAGCCTGTCAACAAGCGCGTGGTCTATGCAGAGTGCGTATCGTCCGGTTCGCGCTGCCTATCAAGATGGAAAACTTTATTTGAAGAATATTCGCCGCTTTACTTGCTGCGATGATCTGCAAATTCACCTGGAAGTGGTTTGTAACGGGCAGACGATTTTTTCTCAGCCCCACGCCCCCCATATCCCGCCGCAGGGAACAGAGGTGTTACCTGTTTGGTTGCCCGAAACGGCAGATCAGGATCTTTTTATAAACCTTCGATATGAGACACTGGATGGTGCACAGGTTGCTTTGGAGAGTGTGCCGGTGCATGAACATATTCCGACGGAATCCTCCTTTACATCTTCTTTGCTTGGTCTCAAACTGGCAGAAACCGGGTTTGTGGCACAGGGAAAAGATTTTGAGATACACTTTGATCGGCAGGGAAACCTGTGTCGATATATTCGAGGCGGAAAGAATCATCCTGCAGTGCAGAATCCGATCCCTCTGATATATGAAATCGCTCGCAGCCCTATAGACAATTACATGCATTACAATCAGCGCTGGCAGCAGCTTGGTGTGTATCGGGCAAAACCCGAATGGATTAGCACAAATTTAGTTGACGGCCGGCTCGTCATTCAGCAAAAACTGGCACTGGAAGGGGTAACGATTTTTATTGCACAGACCGTTGGCGTTTCAGCACAGGGAGATATTTTATATCGGATTGATTCCTCCACGGACAGTTTGGACGAGCTTGCGCTTCCTAAAATCGGCATTCATTTTCTTTTGCCAAAATCCTTTGAGCAAGTAGAATATTTAGGCTATGGAAACCGTGAAAATTATATTGATATGCATAACCATTGTCTGATGAATGTCTTTCATCAAACGGTTAATGATTTTTATATTCCATATATTAAGCCGCAGGACAATTCCAATCGGTACGGTGTCCGGTATGCTTGTATCACAGATTCTTCCGGTTGTTCCGTTCGCATCACTGCACTGGATAAGCCGTTTGAGTTTAAAGCCGATCAAATCGATCCGGATAGTCTGATGCAGGCCCGGCATTCGGAGGATGTACGCAAAGCAGCACATACCCATGTTTATGTCAGCGGGTTTGTCCGCGGCGCCGGCAGCAATAGCTGCGGTCCTGACGTCTTAGAAAAATATCAGACTTGTTTTGATGCGGCGCATCCGTTTTCGTTTTCCTTTGCACTGAAATTTTCAGAACCTTCGTTATAAGATCGGTTCTGTTATCCTTATTACGAAAGACTATTTATAAGAATCTTTATTTAAAAAAGTGCAGCAGTTTCTTTGTTTACTGTTGCACTTTTACGGATTATAAAAGTTTTGAGCAGGACAGGTGTTTTAACTGTATATGCTCCTTGTACTGTTCTTGTTATTGATCTCCGCTGTTTGGATTCGGTACAAACATCTTTTGTTGCAGACTCGAACGTCTTGTTGAGCAAAATCTTAAACATACTAAATGATATATGTGCTGATCCAGGATGATTGACTGCTGTGAAGGATGGTTTGATATAAAAAAAACCGGCTGCGGATATACTTTATCTGCAACCGGTTTTATTTTTACTCATTTTATTTTCGGCCTTCTGCCTTTTGCATAAAGCGGTCATCGGTAATGATACAGCGCGTGTGCACTCCCTCTCCGATCAGCCCCGCATTGTCATAAGCCTGTACAGCAAAGTCCAACATTTTGCCGTTGATTGCCGTCAGGGTCGCGGTAACGCGGAATGTTTGTCCTGCGCAGGTAGGAGCCAAATGTTTTATATTGACAATATAACCCACGGTTCCTTGCCCTGGTTGCAAGTCATTTTGCACTAATTGTGCGGCTGTATTCTCCATACAGGAAATCATGCTGGGGGTGGAAAGCACCGGCAGCATGCCGCTTCCCACCTTATTGGCCAACATTGCATCTGTAATATCAAAGGTTTTTTCTAATTTTTCTCCAACTTTCATAAACGTTCTCCTATTCCATTGTTTTTAGCGTTGTCAGCATTTGTCCCCAAGTCTGAAAGGACATGCAGTCTGTATCGGCCTCTCCATATAATATGGGCGTAATTCCAACACTTCGTGCACCCAGGACATCACATTCATAACTGTCGCCGCAGTGCCAGGTTTCTTCTGCACAAACCTCTGCACGGTGCAGTGCCAGTTCAAACAGATTGCTTGCCGGCTTTTTATAATGATAATCTGCAGATGTCATCACAAATTCAAACTCAAACCCATCTAAGCATTCTTTTAATCGTTGTTCCAGTGTTTTGCTGCGTAAGGGAAGATTGCTGATAACTGCTGTTTTTATTTGCTGTTGTTGTAAATATTCCAGCAATAAAAGAATGTCCGGCATTTTTTCTACCGAAATGGCCGCTTTATAAAAGATTTGTTCTGCCTGAGCCTCGTCAACGTCTAATTGAATGTTATAATAATCAAAAACATATTTTAAATATTGGATGCTCATGGTTTCAAAATCGGTATGTAGCCCGCTGGTTGCATGAAAGCGTGCCGCTGCATGCATCAAATCGTCCAACGAAGCTTTTTGCGGGTTTTGAATAATGTGGGGAAGCAGTGCTTTGAGTCCTGCCCGGTCTCCATAATAGATTTCTTGGCACAGGGTTCCTCCGTAGTCAAAGGTAATCAGTTTTGGCTGCATAACTCCTCCGCATTTATGGTATTTGTATTATTATAGCATAGGTTTTAGCGGTTTGCAAGAGTTATCCAAAGAAAAGGCAAATATCATATTTTTTGTGATAATGATAAAAAAACAGCGGTACAAAATCTTGTACCGCCGTCGTTTTTATTCATGATCTTGGGAGGTTTGACCTTCCATTTCCTTCAGGGCATCTTTGCGTGATAAGTTCACGCGTCCCATTTTATCAATCTCGGTTACTTTTACCCAGATTTCATCATCCAGGGAAACAACGTCCTCTACTTTACCAACTCGTTTGTCAGCCAATTTGGAAATGTGGCACAATCCGTCTTTGCCCGGGGCCAATTCTACAAATGCGCCGAACTCTAAAATCTTTACTACGCGGCCTTTATAGATCTTGCCCACAATCGGACCTTCAACGATCGTTTTAATAATCGATAAAGCCTTTTCGCCGGCCTCTTTATCGGTATAGCAGATATAGGCTTTTCCGTCATCATCAATATCAATCTTAACGCCGGTATCAGCAATGATTTTTTGAATCACTTTGCCGCCTTTGCCGATAACTTCACTGATTTTATCCTCAGGAATTTCATAGCAAATAATCTTGGGTGCATAAGCCGAAAGTTCCGGTCTGGGCTCGGGAATTGCTTTCAGGATAATGTCGTTAATAATTAACTCACGTCCGGCTTTTGTTCTTCTGAAAGCGTCTTTAATAATATCATAGGTTAAGCCGTCCACTTTGATATCCATTTGAATCGAGGTAATTCCTTTCATCGTTCCGGCTACCTTAAAGTCCATATCTCCGTAAAAGTCTTCCAATCCTTGGATGTCTACCATGGTAATCCATTGATCGTCTTTTGTGATTAGACCGCAGCTAATACCTGCTACAGGCGCTTTAATCGGCACGCCAGCATCCATTAATGCCAAGGTGGATCCGCAAACAGAACCTTGCGATGTAGAACCGTTCGAAGACAATACCTCAGATACTAGGCGGATCGCGTACGGGAACTCTTCAACAGACGGCAGTACCGGTTCCAAAGAACGTTCTGCCAATGCGCCGTGACCGATTTCTCTTCTTCCTGCGCCTCTGGAAGATTTGGCATCTCCGGTAGAGTAGCCGGGCATATTATAATGATGCATATACCGTTTGGTACTTTCTTCGTCCACGCCGTCCAGTTTCTGCTGTTCCGAAACCGGGCCCAATGTTGCAATGGTAAGAACCTGCGTCTGTCCTCGGCTAAATAATCCGGAACCGTGTACACGGGGCAGCAGGCCAACTTCTGCATGCAGGGGCCGAATATCGTCAAGGCTTCTGCCGTCAACACGTCTGTGTTCCTCAAACAGCCAGCGTCTGACAATTTCTTTTTGAATCTTGTACATCGCTTCGCCGATTGCAGCGGAGCTATCCGGGTACTGTTCTGCAAAATGCTCGGTGATATCTTTTTCAATAACAGCCAGGCGTGCATCTCGTACATCTTTATCATCGGTATCCAAAGCTTGCTCGATCTTGGTTAAAGAGTATTCTTTAACAGCATCGTAAAAATCATGATCCAGTTCTGCCGAAGCGTACTCAAACTTAGGTTTGCCGATCTGCTGTTTAATATCTTCAATAAATGCAACGATTTTTTTGATTTCCTGATGAGCATAAATAATGCCGTCCAGCATAATGTCATCCGGAACTTCGTTTGCGCCGGCTTCGATCATAACGATCTTTTCTGCACTGGCAGCAACCGTTACAGCCATTTGAGACTTGGCTCTTTGTTCGATATTCGGATTGATGACATATTCGCCGTCTACATATCCCAACAAAACGCCGCCGATCGGTCCGTTCCACGGAATGTCCGAAATGGAGATCGCAATCGAAGCACCGATCATTGCCGTGATTTCCGGCGAGTAATTGTTGTCGACCGAAAGCAGCGTGGTATTGATAACCACGTCGTTGCGCATATCTTTGGGGAATAGCGGCCGAATCGGTCTGTCGATCAATCGGGAGGCCAAAATTGCCTTTTCAGTCGGTTTTCCCTCTCTCTTTAAAAAGCCGCCCGGAATTTTTCCCACGCTGTACAACTTTTCTTCGTAGTCTACAGCCAGAGGGAAAAAGTCGATACCGTCTCTGGGTTTGGCCGAGGCTGTAGCCGTAGCCAGAATGCAGGGGTCTCCATACCGTACCAAGCAAGAACCGTTTGCAAGACCTGCAAATTTTCCGGGTTCTACAACCAGAGGTCTGCCTGCAAATTCCGTTTCAAACACTTTGTAATTTGCGTAAATATCCATTTTTTACTCCCTTCTTATTGTGGAAAGGATATCGACGGTCAAGCAGTTATATCAAAGCGCAAGCAATTGTTTGTGCTCTCATATAACTGCCGGCTAAATCCGCAGATATTCTTTCCGTTTTTCCTGTTTTCTCTCGAAAAAGATAGAAAACCAAGGGATATTGGTCGATATCCCCTGGTTTGAAAAGCCTGATTATTTCCGCAGACCGAGTTTTTCGATAATGGCACGGTATCTTGAAATATCCTTGTTTTTCAAATATTTCAGCAGGTTTCTGCGCTGACCGACCATCTTCAGAAGTCCTCTGCGAGAGTGGAAATCTTTCTGATGTACTTTCAGGTGCTCCGTCAAAGTTGTGATTCTTTCGGTCAGAATCGCAATTTGAACCTCCGGAGATCCCGTATCTTTTTCGTTAATCCGATTGTCTGCAATAATTTGAGCTTTTGTTTCTTTAATCATTATTGCATCACCTCCATATAAAAATTCGCCGTGCGGTAAGACGATCAGCCGGTGATCGCTGTCACTTACTGCAGGTATATTGGTATTTTACCACATTTTTTAACGTTTGTAAAGGGTTAAATATGAATTTTTTATAACATGTCTGGATTATCTTGTGATAAACAGCATGCGGCTTTCCGACAAGCATGATTCCTGAAGTCCGTTTCTTTGCATAATTTTTTCAGGGCTTGCTCCGTATTTCTTGGCAATGTCCCAAACCGATTCGCCGCATCCGGCATAGCAAAGAACAATCGGAGATGGAGCGCGCTCACCGTCTTCGGAAAAAGTAATTTCCGTTACCGCATTCAGTTCGGTGCCCACAATCAGAAAACCGGATAACTCCGTTTCGATTTTCAGTGTCAGGGTGCCGGAATCAAAGGTATAGGACAAATTAGTCAGATGCAATTCCGCACCGTTTTTTACGGAGCTCGGTACACAGCCGGTATCGATTGAGATTTGGAACGGAACACTTTTTTGCATACAAAGCAGATCCGACTCGGTATCGGTATAGATGATACTGCAATCAAAAGCTCCCTGACACAGTACGCATTTTTGGTCTGCGTCATATCCGACACTCATGATGCTGGGCACCACTGCAATATCCGAAATCCCGGTACAACCATCCAACCGGATGTTTTCTTTAAAGTCGGCGTTTTGATCTAAGCAAAAGACCTTTTGCAAGCAAATCGGTTTGTTGTTGCATTCTGTATGGTGTTTGGTTGAAAACGCATCCGTGATAATGTCGATCTGTTCATTTTGAAAACACTGTGCACAGATGTTGATTTCCAAATCGCAATCTACTGCCGATTTGTCTGCGTTTTCCTTGATATTAAAGTGACAATCGCAGACCGAATAGCTGATACTGCAAATCGTTTGTTCGTCTGCTTCTCCGATTTCCATTACCTGAGAAATTGGAAATTCTGCTGTTTGATTGTATAGATGACCGTCTGTTGAAATATAGGTGATTTTTAATGACATATCGGCTTTTACAATCATCTTATTGTTAATGATTTTTTTATCTGTGGTACGGAATCTGGTTTCATACCGCATGATTTTAGAAACTGGCGCCGAGGTAATTTCAATTTCGTCGCTCATTTTTAATGTTTTCTGGGAAACGTTGATGATATCGGACAATATTGCAGACTCTGTTTTCTTTTCTACCTTTTTCGCCGTTTCTTCATCCAGCAGGGTTACCGTTGACGGCGCAAATACATTGGTAATGGTTTCAACGGTGGCTTTGACATACAGTTTTTGCGGGCTAAGTGCGCGGGCATTTGCATAACTGATTTTTGCGTGAACCCGAATTTGAGACGTGTCGGCTTCGTTTCGAATTTGTACCGTTTGTGAAAACGGCACTTGGTGGGTTACGCATTGCAGTCCTTCAGCCGTGTCAGAAAGATAAACCACACAGAATTCTACCGCACCTTCTACATAAGCTCTGTCTCCCCGAACCGATTGAGACCTCAACAGCACCGTGGCGTTCGTTTGAACCAATTTTAAGATACCGGGACAGTAGTCCGGTAAAATAATCTCGCTTTCAGCCGCCGTTTCTCCCTGCAGCGTTTGAATCCATTCGTTGTATGTAACCGTATCGTTTCGTCTGGTCATAAAAACACCTCTGTTTTTTTATTTTACAATATATCATATTTGACCTGTCCCGAAAATATGAATCGTTTTGTTTATTTGTAAAACGGGTTGCATTTTTAATGGGAATATAGTATAATAAAAACACGTTAAACGGGGAGTATTTCCTCATGAGGAGAGTTGACAGATGTCTTTTGATTTAAGAAATAAAATAAACCCGAATATTCACAGCATTCGGGATGAACGGGTAACCGATTATTTTTGTCCCGTAAAAATCTTATGGCAGTATACCGGAGAAGGAGCCGAAGTCGAAAATTCTGAGGTCTTGCTGCGCGAGCCGATCGGACAGGCAACGCTGGAAGCCGGAGAGTTATGTATTTTGCGCAATCATGATCAAAAAGCCGGGATTTTGCTTGATTTTGGCATAGAGATGCAAGGCGGAATCCAGCTGGTGACGCATTTAACAGGTGGAAAAGTTCGTGTTCGGTTTGGCGAAAGCGCAATGGAAGCGATGAGTGATGTGGGCCAGAAAGGGGCGACCAATGACCACGCAATCCGTGACGGAATTTATGCAGTCAGTTGGCTGGGCATGACGGCAATCGGCAATACCGGTTTCCGATTTTGTCGGATTGACCTGGAAGGGGAGAACTGCGAACTGCACTTAAAGAGTGTGCGTGCGGCAATGACCTATCGGGATATCCCGTGCTTGGGTAGTTTTGAATGTGACGATGAACGTTTAAATGCGATTTGGCGAACCGCCGCTTATACGGTGCAATTAAATATGCAGGAATATGTTTGGGACGGTGTGAAACGGGACCGTTTGGTCTGGATCGGAGACATGCATCCGGAGGTATCGACCATCGATTATGTGTTTGGACAACAAAACTGTGTGGAAAAGAGTTTAGATCTGGCTAAAAATAATACGCCGGTCCCTCAAGTGATGAACGGAATTCCGGCTTATTCGTTGTGGTGGATTTTGATCCAGCGAGATCACTATCTGCACACAGGCGACCGGGACTATCTTGAAAAACAGCATGATTATATTGTGCAGGCGGTTCGGTACTTCAGTACGCTGATTGCCGAAAACGGAGAAAGCCTGATTGAGAATAACTTTTTAGATTGGCCTTCTTCGGTCAATCCGGAGGGACAAAAAGCCGGAGTACAAGCGTTGTTTGTACTTTCGATGAAGGCTGCGGCAGATATCCTCAATCATTTGTCGGATACGGAAAATGCTGTTTTTGCGGCAAAATGCGCAGAGAAGTTGCGCCAGCATGTTGTAGATGCTAACGGATTGAAGCAGGCCGCGGCTTTACAGGTTCTTGCCGGTCAGATTGATGCGGGGTTTGCCTATGATGATCTGCTCGGGAAAAATGGCGTACATGGTTTTTCTACCTTTTTGGGTTATTACATATTAAAGGCCATTGCCGAGGCCGGCCAAATAGATTTTGCCTTAAACTGTATTCGCGAATATTGGGGTGCTATGCTGGATCTGGGAGCAACAACATTTTGGGAAGATTTTGATATTGACTGGACCGAAAATTGTTCTCGTGTAGATGAATTGTTGCCCGAAGACAGTGATAAAAAAGATATTCACGGCGATTTTGGCGGATATTGCTACAGCGGGTACCGGCACAGTTTTTGCCACGGTTGGGCCAGTGGACCGGCACCGTTTTTGATGCAGTACGTCTTGGGTATTATGCCGATTGCGGACGGGTGTAAGCGGATTCGTCTGACCCCTCAGCTGGGCAGTTTGCAGTATGCAAAAGGCAGTTTTCCCACGCCGAAAGGGCTGTTGACCGTTTGTTGTGAAAAGCAGCCGGACGGGACCATAGATGTTCGTTATACTGCTCCCGATGGCATTGAAATCGTATTTTAAAAGAATCCGGGCCGTTGTTTCGGCCCGGAACATTTATTGATATGGATTTATGAGAAGGATCTCGACAAAATCCGGAAACGGCTATTGACAACAACCGGCGGATATGGTATACTAT
>WHHJ01000035.1 GCA_014872655.1 Clostridia bacterium | reverse complement strand
CAGGCAGTACCGGGCGAAAACGCCCAGATCCATCATCTGAATAAAATTAAAAAGACTCGGCTTATCGTTCGGCTCCGGGTCTTTTGATGTTTTGCTATACGTTTTACAACGCACAATACAGCAGGAATGCAAAAAGCGATCAGACGTTCTGCGGAAAGGAAGTTGCTCGGGGTTAATGTTCAGGCAGTGCCGGGAGACGCTCGGGTCCATCATCCAAATAAAATCAAAAAGACTCGGTTTGCCGTTCGGCTCCGAGTCTTTTTTTGTTTTAGTAAGTGGAGGGGACTGGTCGTGCGGATGTGTGCGGAAAACTTACAGGGTCGGTTCTGCCGGCACAATGCGGCCCTCGGGCCATTCGTAAACGGGCGAAGTGCCTGCCGGGATTTCAAAACCGTCCGGATAGAATGCATATAAGGTTTCGTCATACCGGTCACAGTCTTTCTTTTGTACCTGGAGCTGACCGTTTTCGTAGGTGGAATCGTACCGGTTGGCCCCTAGCCAAATGTTGAGATCAGAGTAGACAAAAGCGGGCTGTTGGGGAACCCGGCGCAGACAAAACATCTGTGCGGCATGAGGGGAAAGAATATCTGTTTTGAGCGTATCGCTGATGCCTTTGGGCGTATGCGTCCAGCAATCGATGATCAGCGCGCGGTCCATGCCAAAGTCGGTCATCGGCCGTTCGATGACGCCCACGCCTTCATCTTCCCAGCGGTAAAGGGCCACAAACTTGGTATCTTCATCCAGGTCAATGATCGAACAGGTCGGCTGCGGAGATTCAAAGTAATCCAGCGGTCTTGCCGCAATGCCCAGAGCCGGCAGCAGCTGACGAAACAGATCGAGCCGGGCCGGGCCGATTTTTTCGGGCTCATCATTGAGCAATACCGCACCGCCGGACATGGCCACCGTGGTCGCCCACAGCCGGGCTTCGGAATAGGTGCTGTCGTACCCGTCGCCGTTGTCGTAATCCCGTACCACCAGTCCGTCGGCGTCCGTATCAAACAGACGCCCGTGATAAAAGTGACGATACAGGATAGAACGGGTCACGTCTTTGATGATCTGCCAGTAGGTGGGATAGGACGGGCTTTTTCCCCAGATGATATCGGCACTGCTGCGAATGCCGTCAAAATACCCTGCACATTCCAAAATCGGCGCTCCGCACGCCAGCAGGTAGGTATCCGGTCCGACTGTTTGCCGAATGGCTTCGAACGCGCGGCGCAGACAGGCCACCGCATAGTCGTCGCGGAACCGTACATACGAGTTGTCGTTAAAGTTATGAATTGCCGCGGCGATAAAATCAATTTTAAAATAGTCGGCACCGTATTCGTTTTTCATTCTGTCAAAAGAACGGCGCAGCAGCTGTAGCGCTTCCGGATTGGAGAGATCCAACGGACGGATGTTGCCCAAGGTGCAAGTTTCTGCCAAAATTGGCTCTAACTCCTGGCAATGCGGAGAGGTCGGTGCCACGATCAGCGGCGCGGCCCATAATCCAAAGCGCATGCCCAGATCGTGTACATGGTCGGCGACCGGCTGCATGCCGTTGGGGAATTTTTCTTTGTCTGCGTACCATTCTCCGCTGAAAGAACGGTGCTGATGCCACCCGTCGTCTATTTGAATTAGATTGAATGCTCGGTCCTTACAGGAATCTTTCAGACTGTCTGCCACGTGCGTGATCGTCTTTTCGTCGACCATGGTATACAGACAGGACCAACTGCAAAAACCGGTCGGAACAGGCTGTTCGTCCCGCTTGCCGTTGAGTTGGGCAACCGTTTGGGCATAGGTGCACAAAAAATCGTTGGCGTCCGGTTGTTCGCCGAGGATAAAGCGCTCTAAATCGTAGGTTTCTGACGGCGTCAGCGGTTTGTCTTCCATTTCGTAATGCAGTTTGATGCTGCCGTGGTCAATGGCGATCCAGGCATAAAACCGCCATGCGGTCACAAACCCGATATGAAAAGTTTGTCCGGTCTTTTTGTTCTTCATGACCGTAACGTCTTTGCTTTCCACGTACGGAAACTGTGCATAACAGCGCAGGTGGACAATGTCGTTGGTTTGGTTCATATTGTCCAAAAAATACAACTGATCGTCAAAGAATCCCGGATCCGGAATCCATTCGATTTCGATGGCGCGGACGGCAATTTCCGAATCGGCCACCACATGGGGGCAATAAACTTGGTCTTGCTGGGTGATTTGAATCGTGAGCGGTCCCGCCGTAACCGGCTGTCCGGAATAGGGAACGCTGATTCTGGTACCGTCCGAAAAAACGGCGATGATGTTGTTTTTCATATTAAAATCCTCCAAAAAAAGCAGACAATATCCATGCCCGTGCCGTATGGCCGGGGTTGTTATAAAAGAATCCGTAATCGGAAATCCGTAAAAGGATGGAAAGATGACGGACATCGTTTGCAAAAAAAATCTGTAGTTTTCAAGATGCGCAAGACAGAAAAAGTACCATATAAAACAGTTGTTGCCTGTGTTTGGTATGAAATCTTTTGATTCTTTCGTTTTATCTGCGGCAAAGTATTTGCCGGTCAGAGCCGTGCGCGAATCAGCCGGAAAATATTAGCCGCTGTCGCCGCGAGGTTTTGAGCGGCATGCGGAGCGCTGATTTGTAACGGCTGCGGCAGCGTATTGATGCTGAAGACCGCGGTCAGGCCCAGCTGCTCGGCTATTTGCAGTCCGTCATATCCGCCGACAATGGCGATGACGGGCACTTTTGCCCGGACGGCCGCGGCGGCAACGCCGGACAATACTTTGCCGGATACGGATTGCCGGTCCATGCGTCCCTCGCCGGTAATGACCAGATCGGCATCGGTAAGCTGCTGTTCAAATTGCAGCGCCTGCAGAACCGTGGCAATGCCGGATTGCAATCGGGCGCCGAACATGGCTGCTAATCCGCCTCCTGCGCCTCCTGCGGCGCCGGCTCCCGGCAGCTGCGCGACGGACTGTCCCAAATCTCTTTGAACGATTTGGCTGACATGCCGCAGCCCTTCGTCCAGCTGCTGCACCATGGCTTCATCTGCTCCTTTTTGCGGTGCAAAAACAAAGGCGGCTCCGTCCGGACCGAACAGGGGGCTGGTTACATCGGTCATGGCAATCAGCGGAGCCTGCGCAAGATGTGGGTCCAACTCGCTGATGTCGATCTGCGCGATCCGGTTTAGGGTGGCTCCGGTAGGCACAAATGTTTTTCCGTTTATATCCAAAAACTTTACGCCGCAGGCCGCGGCAAGACCGCAGCCAAAATCGTTGGTACAGCTTCCGCCTAACCCCACTAAAATCGGTTGGCCTTTTCGCTGCGGATCCGCGGCAGCAGCCCGCAGCAGTGCGCCGACTCCGTAGGTGGTGGCGGCGGCCGGATCTTTGCGGTGTGCGGCTTGTGCAAAACCTGCGGCAGCCGCTAATTCTACCACCGCCGTTCCGTCCTCCAGCAGCGTATAGCAAGCGGTAATGGGCTCAGAAAACGGGCCGGTCGTTTGTATTTGTTTGATTTGTCCTCCCCGTGCGGCGCGCAGACAATCGGCGGTCCCCTCTCCGCCGTCGGCGGCCGGCAGGGACACGACTTGTACATCGTCAAAGACCTGACGGATCTGTTGGGTTAAGATGTCGCAAATTTGGATTGCGGACAGCGTTCCTTTAAAGGAATCAGGCGCCAATAAGATTTTTTTCATAGAACCGCTCCTCCGTATGGGTGTGTTTCGATTTCAGATAACCATTCGAACAGGACTGTTGCTGGAAAACCTGTTGGTTGTTTTAAAAGAAAAGGGGTGCTGCTGTACGGAACAGCCGAGAAGCAGAAAAGAAATTTTTTTGCTTGTATGATTTAAAAACATAAACAAAATTGTCGCGCGTATTTTGCGGGTTGTTTCAATCGATGCCGATTAAGATAAAGGTTCGGTTGCGTTTCTTCGTATTTCAGTGGAATATTGGTTTTAAGATCGTTGTTCCGGTTTCGAACTCTTACAATCTGGCGCAGGTTCTGTTTGAATTTGTTCTGATTGGGGCTTGTGTCCCGGGAAAACAAAAGAGGAATATCAGGATTTTTAAAATAAGAATCAGCGACAGTCTGTTTGGACAAAACCTCTCGCCTAGTGCGGAATGGGTACATTCCGAAAATGCTTTGAAAGGTTGGATTTGAACGCGTGACTGACCGCATTTTTCTGTCAAAGGCGCTCAGATTAAAACGGATGGGTTCTGAAACGTTAGAAGGTCAGCCCAAAGCGACGTCCAGGATCATCATCAATACAAATCCGCCTGCAAATCCTATGGTGCCGATGTTGGTGTGCTCGCCGACGGAGGCTTCCGGAACCAATTCTTCGACCACTACGTACAACATTGCCCCGGCGGCAAAGGCCAGCAAATACGGCAGAATCGGCGTGATGATACTGGCCGCCAAAATCGTCAGCAGCGCGGCAATCGGTTCTACAATGCCGGAAAGCATGCCATATAAAAAAGACTTTTTGCGGCTTGCCGCACTCGTACGCAGGGGCAGTGAAACAATCGCGCCCTCCGGAAAATTTTGAATCGCAATACCGATCGACAGCGCAAACGCCCCTGCCGTGGTGATTTGCTGCATGCCGGACAGCATTCCTGCAAACACCACCCCGACCGCCATTCCTTCCGGAATATTATGCAGGGTAACGGCCAGCGCCATCATTGCGGACGAATTCATCTTCGTTTTAGGGCCTTCGGGCGTTTTGGACGAAAGATGCAGGTGTGGAATGAGGCGATCCATCAGCAGCAAAAAGACAATGCCCGCCACAAATCCGACGGCCGCGGGCACCCAGGCCGCTTGTCCCATAGGGGCCGATTGTTCCATGGCCGGAATCAACAGCGACCAGACGCTGGCTGCCGTCATCACGCCGGCGGCAAAGCCCAGCAGTGCTTTTTGCAGTTTGGGGTTGAGTTCGTTTCGGATCAGCCAGACGCAGGACGCTCCGAGTGTAGTCCCGATAAATGGGATTATAACGCCGAGAAACACATTGGGATTCATAAAATTCTCCTTTAATTAAAAATATATATTGAGATCAAGGCTACACTTCGATACAAAAGCTCAGCCCTAAGAGATTTTTCAAAATAAAAGGTTTCGATTGCAAAAACGGATTGCAAAATAAATTGTTCTTTTGTTATTGGTTTCAAAAACAGGATTCTATTACAAAAAACAGATCGGATTTGTATGGTGTGTTGCGTTGATCTGTCCGCATCGGTTTACGTACGACACATCGGTGTCATGAAAAAAGCGGAGGCTGAACATGCATTTATAATCGTGCAATTCATTTCAAAAAATGGGGGTTAGCGGGGATGGATTCAAATCATTTATAGAAAAAATGTTTTATTGAATGGGAATAAAAACATCTTTCATTTTTCCGTATCAGCCGGTGGACTTCCTTTTAACGGTAGCATCTTATAAACAAAAGCATGGGGTATGGGGAAAGTTGCCGAGCGGCCTTGGGGCGTGGGCTTGGATAATAAATGGATCTTTTCGCGGACGACCAGTCCGTCTCGAATACATTTGGGGCAGGCTGTAAGCCCTTTTTGGATACACTGTGCTTTGGAAAAGGCCACGCAGTCGGTTCTGTGCTGTACTTGCGGGCAATCTTTTTGATGGTAATAGGACCCTTCCGGGGTTATGTAATAAATCAGATTTGCCGGAGCGTTATCAAAGGTTGCATCGGGGGTTGAGATCAGAAACACCAACAGCAGGCAAAGCAGAACGTACAGGGCCAACAGCAGAACAAGAATTTTTCTTTCCCGGCCGCCGCTGCGAGCGCGCAGATATTGGCCGATGATAACGTCTTTACAGTAATCGTCGGAAAATATTTTTAGGTTTTCACACACAATCCGGGCCCGTGTTTCGTCCAGCAGCGTTTCTTTGGATATTTCTTCCGGGGTGTGGATTTTTAATTTCTTCAACACGCACACCGGCGCCAGAACTTGGTAAGCAAAAATATCGGCTTCCTGTTCCTGGGCATTTTGCTTTTGAACGGTCATTCCACGCACCCCTTCTGCGGAGTGCTGCAGCACAATATGTCCCAGTTCGTGGGCCAGACTAAATAGTTTGTCGGAGGTGGATAATTCGTCACTGTACAGTACAACGCGAATATCGTCGCTGATAAACGTGAACGCTGGAAAAGAAGACGTATAAGCAGACAATTCAAAAATGCGAATCAGTTCAGCTGCTTGTGAATAAGTTGCCAGGGCAAAGCCGCTGCGTTGAATGAGGCCTGCGAGTGTTTGGGGGCGCATGGGCAGTTCATCAATTTGTTCTTCGATAATATATTCGTTGACCAGCCTGAGAATGTTTGCATACATAAGGATCCACTCCGCCGTTTTAATTCGTGTTATGTCTAAAGAAAATCTGCCATAGAGAGGAAAAAGGATTGGAAAATTTTACCTTTTTATCATAACACTTTTTTCGACAAAAAACGACTGTAAAATTCAACAAAATTCGATTTAAAACTTATTTTCGTTAAAATAAACAAATTTTAATCTCTGTTTTTGTTGTTCTTTTCCTGTATCGCTTTTAATAACTTTTTCACCAGTTCCACATCCGCCTCATCAATATCGATGGTTTCATGGGTCTGTCCGTCTCCGCCGCATTGTATGATTGTATAACGACACTTTCCTGCCGGTGGTGTGATCAGCTTTTGTAATGGGTCCGAAATTGGTGAAAGGCTTTCGGACTTTCCGAGAATGTAATCGGCTGATACACCAAAATATTCTGCAATTGCAACACAATGCTTTGCCGACAGGCTTTTGGTTCGTCCGGCTTTTAATTCGGATAATGTTGTCCGCGGTAACGACAACTGACGACATAAAATGGAGATACTGATCTCGTTTTTTTGACATAGCTGCTCAATCCGCTCGTACATATTGTACATATAAAGTCCCATCCCCCTTGTCTATTATTGCTAAAATTTCAGAATTCTGTAATGTTTTTGTGCTTTTTCATTGACATGTACGGAATTCTGTTGTACAATAAATAAAAAGTCAGAATTCTGTAAGAATTGATTGGAAAAAGTACTAAAATAAAAAATCTGCGCCATTGCAGTAATATATTTCAATCTTTGCGGGCGCTGATATAATGGGTGGAAAGTGAAAAGCAGAAGGCGATTGTGCCACTGCCGTGTGCGTCCCTGCAATATCCGCAACAATTTTGACATGCGCAAAAATTCCGACGTCAGCGGGTTATCTAAAGTGTTTGCAGCATGCTTATTATGTTTGCAATATTTTTTTGTTTTGTGAAAGCAGGTAAACGCTTATAATAGGTTCAGCCTTTATTTTTTGGGATGGCGTCTTTGTTCCTGCTCCCAAGCCACCGCCGCAAACATGCGTACGGATTCCAGCGTTTCATCGCTGACTTTGTGAGCGTCTTTTCCCCACAACAACGTTCGCAAAATCTGATCCGCATCTTCTGGATGAGTGCTGTCATCTAATAGATAATTGACGGAAACACCCAAATAATCGGCAATTTGTTTGGCATATTTCAGATAAGAAGCGTTGTCGCCCCGCTTCCATCCGGTAAAGGTATTTTTGGATAAACCCAAATAATCGGTCAGATCCTTTTGTTTTTTGCCTTGTTCTTGCAGCAATGTGATCATTTTAGCGAGCATTTCCATAATGGATCTCCTTAAAAATCATAAAATGTGTGTGTTTTGGTGTTGACAGTTCATAAAATATGTGCTATACTTGAGCCGTATTCTAGGAAAAAACCGAAGAGTAACAAATTTTTTGTCATTTTTTATAAGCGTTTTGGGAAAAGAAAATAGGTGCTTCGTCTTTTGTATTCAAAAAACTATTTTTTTTGTCATACGGTTCGTATTTTCTGTGTTATCCGTATATATAATACATCTTTTTTGTGCTTTTGTCAAGAAAACTTTGTCATAAATTGGCAAAAAAAAATTTTTTTCTTAAAAAAACAAGCTAAAATTTTACTTCTCTTAAGAGAGTATAAAAAAAGTAAATCTAATAGATATATTTCTCCCTGTTGAAAGTACTTCATAGAGTGAAACGATAATAAAGGAGGCCGAAAAAATGGCAAACAAGACAGAAACTGCGCGGGCAAAGTGTCCGTTTTATGAGGGGTTTGGCAAACAGTGCATCAAGTGCCGGGCACGTGAGGATCGACTGGTGACGGTGTCGTTCAGTGCAAAAAACGGACGAAGCGGGGCTCTTTGCCGTGCGACGTATCAGCGCGCAAATTGTGATGTGGTACAAAATCGTTTAGAGCCTGAAGCGCAGTGTCCGATTTTTCAGGCCTTGTGGACAGATTGGGAGCGAACCCAGGAATAGGAGTTACTGCAGGTTTTCACCAAAGAATTAAAATTTCCATCCGGTAACAATCAAGGCGACGATAAGAATATAGTGGTTGAAGAAAGCCTGGGGATTAAAAACGTTTGTGGTAGTGGAAGAAAAAGTGGCTGCTTCCCAAAAAAAGATTGAATGAGGGCTGATTGTAAGGAATGATAGGAATTTGAGAGACCCGATGTCTCAAAAAGTGAATCGGTGCTGAAAAAAGCGGGAAATGATGAATGATTGAAAGAAACAAGGGTGCTTGAAACGCTCTATGTTGTAATAGGAAAGTATATACTGTCAAATATAAGCAAATTGAACGATGCGCGATTGAAAGGGATGATGGACACTTGAAAATGCCTTGACCTCTCGAAGGCAAGGGAAATCACCGTTGAGAGTAAGCGGTCAAAACATCAATGTTTGAAGGAAATTACGGGCGTTTGAAACAGCCTGACGTTTTGAGAAAAAAGAAAAATCACTGACAAAAGAAGTGGTGAAAAGTGAAGGATATTAAACAATTACGGGCGTTTGAAACGGCCTGACGTCTGTCTCGAGAGAAAAGGTAAATCCTTATCCTGAAAAAGAGGTTGAAAAATGAAGGATATTAAAGAATTACGGGCGTTTGAAACGGCCTGACAAGTTGATAAAAAGAGAAAATCACCGAAGAAAAGCGGAGTTAAAAAATGAACTATATTAAACAATTACGGGCGTTTGAAACGGCCTGACGTCAGTCTCGAAAGAAAAGGTAAATCCTTATCCTGAAAAAGAGGTTGAAAAATGAACTATATTAAAGAATTACGGGCGTTTTATGGCCAGGTCATCCCGCAGGGCATGTGTGGGGCTTCGGAAATTGCGCTGTGGCATGCGTTGATGTATTTGTGCAATCAGACTTTTTGGCAAACATGGTTTGAGGCTTCCCTGCGCCGAATTGCAGTCGTGAGTGGATTGAGCAAAAGCGGTGTCTTGGCCGCCCGGAAACGGTTGGTGGAGTTGGGGTTGATTCAAGTACGGACGGAGTCGACCAAATGCAGCCGGTATCGATTGATTTCACTGGTCGACGCTGCGGACAATTCGGTTGCTCAAGCGGACACGGATGGTCGGATTTTGAACCGGCAACTGGACGTGTTTCGGACAAGACCTGGGTTTTGTGCGCGACAAGTGCCGAAAGAATTTTCGGAAGAGAACCGGGTTCTTAATCTGCGCCAAACAGAAAAAGAACAAAACAAAAAAAACATATTACAGCGTTCTGTTTTAAGACCGGAGTCGGAACGGGGAGGACGTCAGGCATTCGGTCGGGCACAGCGTCCTCGGTATGTGCCGACGGTAAAGACCGATTTCAGACAGTCCGTTTTGGACAGTTGGGAAATCATTGAGGCAGAATTACGAGAAGAAGGGGGAGACACAGATGACGAAGACGGACTTGGTTTGGGATGAAATTTATCAACGGTATATGACTTCGCGGCTGACTTATCGGGAGTTGGCGGATCAGTATGGCGTGTCGTTTTCTGTATTGTGCCGAAAAGGCGCGCGCGAACATTGGCCGCAGCAGCGTCGACAAGCGCTTCGGGACTGTGCAAACCGACATACACCGTTGTGTCAACACGAGGCGATCATAGCGAAAAAAGAAAAGTCGGTATCGCAAGAGGAAGACTTAGAAAACCAATTAACCGCACCGGACAAAAAAAAGATACGTGACCTGTCCGGGAAAGACAAACAGATCGAAGAAACTTCCAGACAGAAAATCGGCCGGATGCCAGCTGAGGCGTGGCGGAAACCTGGAAAATCCAAAAATTTATCGGAAACATGGGGAAAACAGACCGAAAGCCGCGGACGCCGGCAAATGGACCCTTCCCAAGTCGATTTAGCGCGGCAAGAGTTCTCGACAGAAACAGATCGAGATCGGCAAGACTGTCCAATCGAAGCCGGTTTAACGCGACAAGATCTTTTGTCCGAGACCGAGGTTGCGCGGCGCAACGGCGCGGCGGAAGATCGCCAGAATTCTCAGTATGTGGGCGAGATCGAGCCATCGCTGAATGGCAAAAACAATAGTCCGTTGACGAGCGGCAGAAGGGTTGTTCCGTCCTCGGAGCATGGGGAAAGCCCGCTGTCTGCGCATCCTGAAGTATTTGTACAGAACCTCACGGACGATATTGAGCTGTATCCGCGTACCGGAGTGTGCGAGCAACTTCTAAATACCGAAGAGGCGGGGGAGACTTTAGGTGCCGGAAAATCTGGGCAGATGTTGAATTTCGAACCGGTAAAGGGAGATTTGAATAGAGAAAGTGCAGAACAACTCTCAAAGATGGGGAAGATTGGACAGACGCTGAGTGCCGAAGCGGCAAAGGAAGATTTAAATGGCGAAGACGCCGGATTATTTTCAAAGACCGAAAAGCCCGAGCCGTTTTTGAATTGCGGAGCGGCAGAGAAACGCTCAAAAGACGAAGGCGCCCAACCATTCTCAACGACCGGAGAAATGGAGCCCTTTACAAATGCCAGCCAAACGGAACAGCCAAAACTTTTTTCGGAGCAAACGCTTTCGGGATTGCGGGACTTGCTCGTGCAGCAAGTCCACACGGCTTTTTTGCAGCTGGGCCGGCGGGCGATTACGGAAAAGATTCATGTTGGGGTGGTCCGGGAACCTGCGGCGCCGGGACGGTTCGGTAACCGCCGTCAAAAGGCGGACGAGGTTTCTGCTGCTTTTTCAGACGCGGCCGAACAGGCGGCCCGGCAGGGGGAGGCTTTAGGGCTCGAAGAGTCGGCGGCAGGGACCGCAAAATGGAAGTGTACCTATACGAAAGATACCGAGAACATCCGATACGTTCCGGACGATATCGATGTGGCGCGGCTCAAGCAGTTAAGCGCGATCTTACGGGATTTATATGCGTTGTCCGATACGGATAACGGGCAAAAGATCGAGGTTGTTTTTGCACCGGACACCGAGGTGTGGAGTGAATAAGAGAAAAGGATGGATATACGGGGGCTTTGGGAAGATTGTCTGTGTTGGAGTACAGACATCGCCCACGTCATTTTGTCGGGTCTTTTATCGTTTGGGGCAATATGCTTTGCCGGGGAGAGCATCTTCGCTTTACATTTCGACCGTTGACGAGTCCGATGTCCGGGCATAAACGCCTTGGCCCGGCATTTGAGCGGTTAGCGAAAACGATGTCTGGATGTAAGCGTTTTGGTTTGGAATTTTGAAATAAAAGAGCCGAATGACCGCGCGCAAACGCTTGAGGTTGATATTTGAAGTTCATGAAGCCGATACCGGACGCAAGTGCTTTGGTGTTTCCGTGGCGGACAAAACCGAGGGGTGGGATATTCTGCTGACGTTTTCAGAGATACAGGATGGGTAAACGTTCAACCCCGGCAGAAGGAGTTGAACGTTGTGCCGAAAAGATAAAAAAGACCCGATGATGCTGCAAAAGTTTTTACAGCGACCCATAAAGGGGAGCGAAAACCGCGTGGACATGGCATAATGGATACAGTGTGAGGCGAGGGTGTCAGGTTTGGCACGGCTGTGCGCGAGGCAGCGGTCGGCGCAGATAAAAAGCCGTTCCGACCCGACGGGATAAACGGGCGGCACTGCTTGTCAGTATAGGTTGGCAACACAGGGTGTTTGCATAAGCCGTTGACGAAGCCGACCGTACATTGTTACCGTTTACGGATGTTTTGTGGCAGGAAGGAAGTTTATGAAACTCAGGCTGGATCCAAACGAAAAGCAGAAGCAGTTTTTTACCGACCGGCATCGGTATATCGCCTTCGGCGGGGCGCGGGGCGGCGGAAAAAGTTGGGCCGTGCGGGTAAAGGCGGTATTGCTGGCGCTGCGGTATGACGGCTGCCGGGTGCTCATTATTCGTCGCACGTATCCGGAATTGCGGGCCAATCATATTGAGCCGATGCGGCAATGGCTGGGAACGGCGGCCAAGTATTGCGAGAAGAATAAAGAATTTCTGCTCGGACGTTCGGTGATTCGGTTTGGATATTGCGCCTGTGACCGGGATTTGCTGCAATATCAGGGACAAGAAGTGGATTTTTTGTTTGTGGATGAGGCCACGCAGCTGACGGAACATCAGTTTTCGGTCTTGCAGACGTGTGTGCGCGGCGTCAATCCGTTTCCCAAACGGGTTTATGTGACGTGCAATCCCGGCGGTGTGGGAATGGCCTGGGTAAAGCGGTTGTTTGTAGATCGTCGGTATCGGGATGCGGAGGACGAAAACGATTACAGTTTTATCCGTTCTTTGGTGACAGATAATCATGCGCTGATGAAAGCCGACCCGGACTATGTGCGCGGATTGGACGCCCTGCCCGAAAAACTGAAACGTGCATGGCGATTTGGTGAGTGGGATTGCTATGACGGGCAGTTTTTTGAAGAATTCCGCGACGATCCGTCCCATTACGCGGACCGACGGTTTACGCATGTGATCGATCCGTTTGATATCCCGTCTTCCTGGCCGGTGTTGAGATCGTTTGATTTTGGCTATGCGCGGCCGTTTTCTTGCGGGTGGTGGACAGTGGATCCGGACGGCAGACTGTACCGGATTGCCGAATTGTACGGCTGTACTAAGGAACCGAATACGGGCGTGAAGTGGGAGCCGAATCGGATTTTTGAAGAAATTCGGAATGTGGAGTCGCAGCATCCGTATCTGGCCGGCAGAACGATTTCGGGGGTGGCGGACCCGTCGATCTGGGACGCCTCGCGCGGTCAGAGCGTGGCGGAGACGGCGGCTTTGCATGGGATTTATTTTGCCAAGGCGGACAATCGCCGGCTGGCGGGGTGGATGCAGGTGCATTATCGGCTGGCTTTTGACGAACAGGGTATTCCGATGATGTACGTATTTTCGGACTGTAAGGCATTCCGACGGACGATTCCGCTGCTGCAGTATGACGAGGTGCATCCGGAAGATTTGGATACTTCGGCAGAAGATCATGTGGCGGACGAGGTGCGGTATTTGTGTATGTCCCGCCCGATTCGTCCGGTATTGCCGCCGGCAGAGCCGGTGCGGGGTGATGACCCGCTGGATTTGAATCCCCGCCGGCCGGTTCGGTACGACGATATCTTTGGATAAAAGGACTCCGTCTTGAAAAAAGACTGTATTTATAAGGGGACTGCTCTAAAAAAGGAATGCGCTTGAAGAGGAGACGCGTCTTAAAATTGGGCGCAATATCTTTTTAAAAGCCGTTGTCTTTCAATAACGGTAACGTTTTTTAGGCGCGGCTAAAGCGATATAACGTCTTGTTTGCTGTTCTTTCGAAAAGGCGCGCGGGGTTGGAAGGCGTAAGGCCTTTCAGCGGGATGCCGTCTTGAAAGGAAAAACAGCCGGAAGCGATGTTTTTCTGAAGAGGGTACCCATGGAAAAGAGGCTTTTGAAAAAGAGCCTTTTGAAAAAGGGTCTTTTGAAAAAAGGTTTTTTGGCTCGGCAAAAGAGCGGTGCCGAGGCGGAATCCGGATCAATATATCAATCACGAAAGCAGAAGGGTGTCGGTGACGATGAGTCAACAAAAAATCGGAGCGCAGCAACTGGCAAAGGCCGCCGAACTGCTGCGCAGGTACAAGCAGGCCAAGGCCAATTTGGAACGGCGGATTGTAGAAAATGAGCAGTGGTACAAGATGCGGTATACGGACGCGTCTGCGTCCGGTTCGGGGCGGGTGATGAATTCGGCCTGGTTGTTTAATTCTCTGGCCAATAAACATGCAGATATTATGGACAACCTGCCCGATTGTACGATTCTGCCGCGGGAACGCAGCGATGAAAGCGCTGCCGGGCTGTTGTCGCAGATTGTGCCGGTGATTACGGAACGCAATCATTTCGAACAGATTTTTTCGGATGTAGCCTGGTATAAACTGAAAACGGGAACAGGTGTTTACGGCGTTTTCTGGGATACGTCCGCTGCGGACGGGCTGGGAGACGTGGCGATGGAGCAGGTGGACTTGCTGAATCTGTTCTGGGAGCCGGGCGTTAAAGATATTCAGCGTTCTCGCAATCTGTTTTACGTGCGGCTGTTTGATAATGAGCAGTTGCTTGCCGACTATCCCAATTTGGAAGGCGCACTGGGGGACGATGTCGACCTGGCGCAGTACGTCTACGACGATACTGTGGACACTTCGAACAAGAGCGCCGTGGTGGACTGGTATTATAAGAAGCGTACCGAAGACGGGCGAACGGTGGTGCATTTGTGCAAATTCTGTGCCGGACAGCTGCTGTATGCGTCGGAAAATGTTGCCGAATATGCGCAGCGCGGGTTTTATGATCACGGCAAGTACCCGTTTGTGTTTGACGTGATGTTCGGCGAGGAGGGAACTCCGACTGGGTTTGGTTATCTGGACGTGATGAAAGCGCCGCAGAAACAGATCGATTTGTTGGGTACTGCCATTGTACGCAACGCGCAGATGGCCGCGACACGGCGGTGGTTTGTGCGGGCGGATTCCGGGATCAATAAGCAGGAGTTTGCGGATTGGTCCAATCCGTTTGTCCATTTTGACGGAACGCTTGATGAGCAGTCGATTCAGCCGATTACCGTATCGCCGTTGTCTAACATCTATGTTTCGATTCTGCAAAACAAAATTGATGAATTAAAAGAAACCAGCGGTAACCGCGATTTCTCGCAAGGGTCTACCTCTTCCGGCGTAACGGCTGCCAGCGCGATCGCTGCCTTGCAGGAAGCCGGCAGTAAGTTGACCCGGGACAGCTTAAAAGGGGCGTACCGGTCTTATGTGCAGGTAATTGAACTGGTGATTGAATTGGTTCGGCAATTCTATACCGAGCCGCGATGTTTTCGCGTTTGTCTGCCCAACGGCATGCAGACGTTTATTGAGTACGACAATGCAGATCTTCAGATCCGTAAACAGCCGGACCCGTTCGGGCTTTCGCTGTCGGAGCGGCTGCCTGTTTTTGATGTCAAAGTGCGTGCGCACAAGCAAACGGCGTTTAGCCGGTTGTCTCAAAACGAATTGGCAGAAGAATTGTATCAGTTGGGCGCATTCAATCCGGCCCGCGCCGCCGAAGCGTTAGCTATGGTGGAAATGATGGATTTTGAAGGGCGGGAAGAAGTTCTCGGCCGAATCCGTTCCAATGCGGCGGCCGCTGCACAGGCCGCAGCGGCACAGCCCGGTTCGGCACAGCCCGCAGCGGACCAGCCCGGGACGAATACATAAGTTCCGTGCCGGAACTTGATGGTTCAAAAGTTTCGTACCGAAACTTTATATATTAAAAAATCCGTGCTGGAACATATATTAAAAATTCCGTGCCGGAACTTGATGGTTCAAAAGTTTCGTACCGAAACTTTATCTGCCAAGAAGTTGCATGTCGGGAATTTTCATACCGGAACAATCTGTTTCGGAGGCTTTATCCCGGTTATACGGAAAAATTCTATGCCGCAGGTTGCTATACGGGAACTTTTTATGTGGGGCGTTTTATTTCGGAAGTCTTCATCCCGAAAATTTCCGTTTTGCAAGTTCCCGTTCAGGGGCTTTTCTGTGCAAAAAATAGAACCAATTCAACTCAACAAAAGCGGTCTGTCATCAGACCGCTTTTGTTCGTGGGCATGACGGAGAATAAATAGAAAGGAAACAGCAATGACATCGATTCGTATTATTTGTCGTTTGACCGCAACACAGCCGGATGTTCCGCGTGGCAAACTGACCCGAAAGCGGGCCCCGGAGCCGTTTTTGAAACGCGGTTTGCAGTATTGCGGTAAAGAAGAGGTTGCAGGCCGACAACGGCCGACAACGGGGACTGACAGATATCGGCAAAACCGCGCAGGAAGCGTAAAAGACGGTTTTCAAAGAATGCCGGTTTTTCGACCCAAACCCCGAAAAACCTTTTGCGGGCGGATGCACGCGGAATTTACGGTGAAGGTAGAGGGGCACAGTGGGTATGCGCCGTACGGGCAGGATCTTGTTTGCGCCGGCGTCAGTATGCTGACTTTTACGTTGGCGGCGGCGACGGGGTGCCGGATTGAGGCGGAAAGCGGCCGTGCCGTTTTGCATTTTCGCGGGCACGTGCGGCAGCTGTATACCGTGCTTTGCGGATTTGTTCTGCTGTCTCGGACGTATCCGGATTATGTTCGGATCAAACCGCTCGTTCGCTTGGATTCGCTTGGCGGAGCGGGATAGATTTTGTCGGAAAATGTCCATGGGTCAACGGCACTTTTCTTTTCTTGCACAGGATCGCTGCTTCATCGCACGGCGGCGGGCGACTGATGGTCGGTTCTTTACGGTTTTTTGTTAATGATAAGCGTTTGCCGGCCGTCTTTTGAATGGTTTTATGCGGATAATGCAACAGGTTTAATCCGCTTATAACAAGGTTGTCCTTAGGCATAAAGAAAAAAATTGTGAAAGAGTGCCCCGGCACAGCGGAAAGGTTCTTCGGCCGGGGCATTTTTGCGTAAAGGGGAGAGCCCTTCTATGCGGAGAAGCGGGCGTAAAGGTGCAGGCGGTCGATTTTCCGGGGTTTGTTTATCGGGAGACGGGCAAAAAAGGAATGACTCGGTTTTGTTCTCAAGAAGGATGCGAGGCGCGCGCAAAGCCGTGAAAAAAAGAATCCTCTGTCCCGATTTTATTCACGGGACGGACGGGCGCGAGGCGTACAAAGCACGAGAAAATCAAACGCAGGCGCAGGCAAAAAAGACAAAAAATGCGGCAAAGGGGAGCGCGTTTTGCGGGGAATGTGATAGACTTTGGATGTGGCAGGCAGACCGGGATCGGTCGGCCTGTTACCCGGGCCGCAAAGGCTCGGAGGTGCGGAGCGGCCGTACGGAACAGAGCCGAGAAGAAGTTGCCTGTCGTCGGACCGCTTCGTGCCGGGATAGGGAAAGGAGTTTTTTGTACGATGCAGGGCGCGAAATGTTTTTTGCAGCTGTTTGCCGAGGGAGCGGCCGCGTTTGCGGCGCCGGCAGGCAGTGTACCGGTATCCGCCGGATCGGCAGACGCAAGCAGGGGGGACGCCGCCTCCAAAAAATCCGCAGAAACAACGGTTCGGGTCGCGGGTGAACCAGACGGGCGGTCTGAGGATTCGGAAGAATCGTTTGAGAGGCTGATCCGCGGCGAGTATCGCCAGGCTTTTGCCAAGCGGGTTCAGCAGATTTTGGATAAACGGCTTCGCGCCGCAAAGCAAATGCAGCAGCAGCATGAAAAATTTCAGCCGGTACTGCAAACGCTTTGCCGCCGCTATGGGTTGGACGAGCATTCTGCCTCGCTGGCAGACGAACTGGCCGCTGCACTTTCGGCAGAAAAGACCTCTCCCGAACCATCCGTACAAACAACATCGGAACCTATTGATTTGGCCTCCGAAACGCAAGGCAAAACAGCCGCCGCTTCGCCGTTCGACTTATCTGCGGATGCGGATCAGGCGGACATCGAGGACCTGTCGGCACAGGCGCAACCGGGAACGGATGCTGAAAAATCCGCACATCCGGAAACGGAATCGAGGTTTGGACAACAGACACGCCCCGAAAATGCGGCGCCGGAAACCGGCGAGACACAAGAAAAAACGGGGGAGCAATCAGGCGTAGAGCAGTCTGCGGGAGCGGAAAAGGAGACCGGGGCTGAAAAAGAAACGCAGTCTGAAAATTCAGCACCGAAAGCTGTCGCGCAGGAAAACACGGGGGAACAACCGGGCGGGGACGCGGAATCTTTTTCAGCCGGACGAACCGCGGCGATCGCCGCCATGTCGCGGCAGATTTATCGGGATTTACAGGCCGGGGCGCAAGATGTGCGCCAGCGGTATGACGCGACATTTGATTTGGCGCAGGCTTGCCGGGAAAATCCTCGTCTGAAGCGTTTAGTAGGGCTGGGCGTCGATGTGAGGACGGCTTATGAGGCCGTTCATCGAGATCGCTTGATGTTTTCTGCCATGCAATATACGGCTTCGGTGGTGGCGGGAAAAACCGCCCGGCAAATTGCCGCACGCAGCCGGCGTCCGGCCGAAAACGGGCTGGGCGGCGGATTGGCAGCCGAAAAAACGTCGGTGGCCGCATTGTCCGGCAAACAGATCCGGAATCTGATCGCACGGGCCGAAAAAGGGGAACAAATCCGTTTTTAGGCCGGTTTTGTGACGGGCAAAAAACAGGGGTTCCGTCTATTTTTTTACGAGGTGAAACAAATGAAAAACACATGGCATTTACAATGGTTTGCACAGCCGGTAAACCATACCGGTTCGGAGTCTTTAACTTCCGAAATGAAAACCTTTTACGACAAAACATTATTAGAATACGCCGCACCGAATTTGGTCCACGAGCAGTTCGGTCAAAAACGTCCGATTCCGGCACATGGCGGTAAAAGCATTGAATTCCGCCGGTTCGCGGCTCTGCCAAAAATCACAACTCCCATCAGCGAGGGGGTAACGCCCGAAGGACAGGCGTTGAGTGTAACGCCGATTACGGCCGAAGTGGACCAGTACGGCGGCTGGGTTCCGCTGACCGACGTATTGGAATTGACCGCCATTGATAACAATGTGGTGGCGGCAACCAAAAATCTCAGCGCGCAGGCGGGGTTGACCCTGGACAGCGTGGTTCGTGACGCCATCAGCGGCGGGACGAATGTGTTGTACTGCCCCAAACTCGGTGCAGACGGTGCTGAAACCGCGGTATCGAATCGGGCCGGAATCGACAAAACGTGTCTGCTAACCGTCAAGGCGCTGTTCCGTGCGGCGGCTGTTTTGAAATCTCAGAACGCCCCGACCATCGACGGCAGTTATGTGGCAATCGTGCATCCGTACGTCGCTTACGATTTGATGCAGGAAGCCGGAGAGATGTGGATGTCCGTCAATCGCTACAAGAATCCGGAAAAGATTTACAAAGGCGAAATTGGAACCATCGGCGGTGTGCGCGTGGTGGAGAGTACCAACGCCAAAATCATCGGCATTACGTCGGAGGGTTCGGAAGAAAATAAAAATACCGTGCCGGTTTTTGCCACGCTGGTATTCGGCGCCGACGCATACGGGGTTGTGGATGTCGAAGGCGGCGGCATGGAACTGATTGTCAAGCCCAAAGGTTACGGGGACGATCCGCTTAATCAGCGCTCCAGCGTGGGCTGGAAAGCGTTGGAGACCGCGACGATTTTAAACGACCAGTATCTGGTCCGTGTCGAGAGCTGTTCGACGTTTGCCGAACAGGCTCAGGCAAACTGATTCATCGCCGTCAATTAAACCCAAATACGGCGGTTGTCTTGCCGTATTTTGTATAAAATACCGGAAAGATTACTGATTTGTCGAAAAATGGCGAACGGTTATCGACAATACGTTCGGCGCCTTTTATGTGGCTGTATCGGTATTTTATTTAAGATACCGGGAATCTTACTGATTTGTCGAAAGGTGGCGAACAGCTTCCCACAATACGTTCGGCGTCTTTTATGGGGCGGAAACGGTATTTTATTTAAGATACCGGAAAGCTTGCCGATTAGTCGACCCATGGCGAACGGATACAAAAATACTTTCAGTGCCTTGGGCAGGGCGGCGGGGGATTTTATCAAGATCCCGGAGATCTTCCGGCTTTGGTGTGGTGTGGCAGGCGTTGCAAAGATTGATTGGTAGACTGCCATGGTCACGCACCGAGGTTTTGTGGAAGACGACGGAAATTTTGCCGATTGGTCGAAAGGTGGCAAGCGGCTGTAAAGAGTGATCTGGTGTTCTTTGCATAAAACGAGGCATGAATGGCGGCCGGAACCTTCCAAAAAATGATCCGGCGGCCCAAAACTGCATCGACGGAAATCAGAAGTGCGCATGCCGGGTCAAACAAGGTCCCGGCATTCGCCGAAACCGGATCCAATACGCGTGCCGCAAAGA
>WHHJ01000034.1 GCA_014872655.1 Clostridia bacterium | reverse complement strand
GACAGGGGCTATTTTGACAGGTAAGACCGCCAAGCGGCGCGAGGATGTTATCGTCTGACAGATTGCGGCGCGCAGCCCCAAAGTAAAAATGGATAGGCTTCTTGTATCCGGATATCCGGGACAGGGTAGAATACAGCGGCCGCTTAGGCTGCGGAAAGAGGGATTTTATGAAAATATTAGTGATCAATTCCGGTTCATCTTCTTTGAAATATCAGCTGATTGACATGGAAAATGAGGCGGTTCTGGCAAAGGGAAACTGTGACCGGATCGGGCTGGACGGAATGCACAAACATGAATCGGTCGGCAAGGGCGAATTTAAAACCGCGCGTAAAATGGATACGCACGCGCAGGCGGCGCAAGTGGTGATTGATACGCTGACAACCGGGGAATATGCCGTGATCGACAGCGTATCGGAAATTAGTGCGGTCGGGCACCGGATTGTACAGGGCGGAGAATATTTTACGCATCCGGAACTGGTGACGGATGAGGTCATTGAAAAAATCGAGGCGTGCCATTCACTGGCTCCGCTGCATGCTTATCCGAATGCTGCCGGGATTCGGTCTTGTAAACAGATTATGTCGGATATCCCGCAAGTGGTTGTGTTTGATACAGCGTTTCATCAAACGATGCCGGCCTATGCTTATATGTATGGCCTGCCGTGGAAATATTATGAGCAGTATAAGATTCGCCGGTATGGATTCCACGGAACTTCTCACAAATATATTGCCGGACGGGCAGCCGAATATCTGGGCAAAGACTTACAGCAGCTGCGGATTGTTTCGCTGCATCTGGGCAACGGATCTTCTTTATGTGCCATTGATCACGGAAAATGTATTGATACGTCGATGGGGCTGACGCCGTTGGAGGGCCCGATCATGGGTACGCGCTGCGGATCGATGGACCCGGCTGCGGTGGCGGTGATTATCGATAAGGAAGGTCTGTCGTTTTCGCAGGTCAACGATTTGATGAATAAGCAGAGCGGCGTTGCGGCAATCAGCGGGATTTCCAACGATTTCAGAGACGTTCGGGACGCTGCGGACGCCGGCAACGAAAAGGCAAAACTGGCTTTGGATATGTTTGCTTATCAGTGCAAGAAGATCTTGGCCGGATATATTGCCGCGATGGGCGGCGTGGATGCGATTGTATTCACCGCCGGCGTGGGAGAAAATCAGCCTCAGACCCGTGCAGATATTGTGTCCGGGCTGGAATTTATGGGGATCCGGATCGATCCGGAAAAGAACCGCGTGATGGGCGGAAAAGATGCGGATATTACCGGCCAGGGCGCAACGGTAAAAGCGTTGGTGCTGGCGACCAATGAGGAACTCATGATTGCGCGTGAAACGCTTGCCATGGTGACAGCGTCTGCAAAATAGTGCAGTCCGTCTTCCCCTCAGGGGTAGAAGGTGAAGTTTAGACAAAAGAGCGCTCAACTTTTATTGATTTTATGATGGAATGTTGGGCTTGTATTGAAAAAAGGCATTTGGATACGCGTAACTGCAGATCGCTGCAGTTACGCGTAATGCGTTTAGGTTTGAAATATTTTTTATTACAGGATTTATTTGAAAAGATAAGCAGAAGCAAAGAGGGACACAAATGCATGATTTGGCATTTGGGTGATAAGAATGGTCGAGTGGTGTCATGGCTTTGTTTTGGGAAAAATTGTCATTGGTATGAAACATCGGAACGTATGGGTGTATTGGGACAGAAATGGAGTTCTATCGAGGTCGGGTTGCGCTATGGTGGTCGTAAGAACCCCATATATATCGATTTCAGCGTGAATGCCCTGTTGCACGATGATGGCAGAAGAAAGGCTTTACTTATGGGCGAAATGTTCCGAACTTTTGTTTAAATGCTTGATATAATATTTTTGTGATGAAAAGAAAAGGGGGGCGCCCCATCAAGGTGCCCGAATGGAATCGTATGAGCGGCAGTATACTGAGTAGAAAGGAAAGAAGGAAGATGGATCAGAAAATCATTTCTCTGCGCATGGAGCGTCAATGTTTTATAAACAAAGCAAATCAAGAAGAATACATAAAATTATACCGTGATACCCAGCCGGGGCAGAATGTGTACTGGAATGGATTTGGACAACCGCCGACCCTTTCTTTTCGAGCCGATTTTGATGATATGGAATGGAACCGTAACCGTCAATTGGAACGGAAGTTAGTGAAAGGACGATTCGCCGGAGGCAATTTAGGATGGATTGTACCGGAAGATATGGAGTTGTTTGTTGCGCTCTATCGTAAGCCGCTTATAAAACCAACCCCCATACAGTTGCAAATTTTAGAGCTTATTGAGCGGGAGGGACCGTTCAATATCCAGCAAATCAAAGAAGAAACCGGGCTGTTGGTCAAAGAAATTACCCCGGTGTTACACCGTTTACAGGAGGCGTTTTTGATCTATGAGGATCAGTATGACGGGGAATGGGATCGCGGTTGGTATCAATTTGTTGAAATGTTCCCGCAAGTAAATCCCAACAAGTACTCAAGGCTGGAAGCGCTCAAAATCGTATTGCAGCGATTTGCTTATCGCCTTGTATGGTTCGATACGGCAACGGCGAAGTCGTTTTACAAGATTCCCGAAAAAGAAATCAAAGGGGCCGTCGGCGAGTTGGTAGCTCAAGGCGTATTGGTCGCGTCAGATTCAGGGTATATGCTGAAAAAGGATGCCGATTTACTTGAAAGTTATGTGCCGAAGAAGATGAACTTTGTTTATGCGATTCATCGTAATGACTTCCTCTATAAAGCTCACGAGCATATTCTGAAAGAAATGGCAAAGAAACAGACCGAAGGGCTTGCATATGACCACGAGCCCCTTCAGTATCTTTTGATAGACGGACAATTCCACGGAGCCTCGGTCGGACATTTTCGGAATGGCCCGTATGACTTGAATGATGTTGTTTGCGATTTGCCGGATGCCGAAAGCCGGAAAGATGAAATAATTGAGGCGATCCGTTCTGTAAACTTCGGCAAAATGCCTCTGCGGTTTATGGGAAAGGAACAATCGCTATAATCTAAAGGGGCCCGTTGCCATCTGTACATGCTGGTCTGGGCATATTTCGGGTAGAGACGGCTGGAATGCCTTTGCTGTTGTGGTTGCTACGTGTAACGGAAGTGCCTGGCAGTATGGATGGAACGGATAGCGTTCGGCTGTAAGGGAGCGTTGAAACAATCGGTCTTTTTTGTGATGAAAAGGACGGAATGGATGAGTTAGATTTTTAGTATCATGGGATTGTGACAATGGACGTTTTGAAAGGAATTGATTCAAAATGAGTGATGGGATGATTAAATCTATAAAAACAGATGCTGAAGTGGAGGGCATGGGATATGTCCTTTACAAGTCCTGGCATGAAACGTATACGGGGCTGATTGATCCATCCTATTTGGCCGGCATCACGTTAGAACGCGGGGTAAAGATTGCCCATACTCAAAAAGAAAAAGCACTGATTGCGGTAGAGAAAAACCGGGTAATTGGATTTGTTGGATTTGGTCCATATCGCGATCAGAAAAATTTAAATATGGGCGAAGTTTATGCGATTTATGTATTAAAAGAATATCATAATAAAAAAGTGGGATATCATTTAATGAATGCCGCTTTAGAAAAGCTCAGACATTACCATAAAATCGCTCTTTGGGTGCTTAAAGACAATCAAAAAGCAATTCATTTTTACGAAAAATATGGCTTTCGCTTTGATGGAACAGAAAAAAAGGTCATGCTCGGGAGGGAGAATACGGAATTGCGTATGATTTATGAAAAGGGATAACGTTTTTTATCAACAAAACCACAAATGAGCCTGCGGAATATGGGCAAAGGGGATCGATCCTTTTAATCTCGAAGAAAAGGGATACAGCAGCATTTTTCATGTTTTAAAAAGAAAAAAACCGGGGAGGAGCTCCTTATGGAGCTTCTCCCCGGTGCGTGAAAAGGGTTTATACTTTGTATTGATGAATTGTTTTTTGCATGTAATCAAAATTTTCGATCATGGACTGTGCCAGTTTGATCTGACACCGGGCCCGGTCTAAGTTTTGGTCGTCTCGACTGATGCGGAAATATTTGTCGCCGCGCAGATAGTCCTCCAAAAATCGCGAAGCAATTTCGGAGGTAATGGTAACGGCTCCCAGCGCCATGGTGTCCAGTTCGGCGTTGGTGAAAAATCCTTTGCACTCGCCCAAAAAGCCGGCGGTAAAGGCCTCAAAGTTGCTTTTTTTCATGTAGACCTGGCTCAGGTCCGTCTCGTCTTCGTTGCAGGACGCGGCGCAAAAACGGATGGCGTCTCCGTAATCGTAGGCGGCAAGACCGGGCATTACGGTATCCAGGTCGATGACGCAGACCGCTTCTTCGGTATCGTTGTCGATGAGAATATTGTTATACTTGGTGTCGTTATGCGTGACGCGCAGCGGAATCAGATCTTGATCCAAATACGATTGCAGCATGCCTAAATATTGTTCGTTTTGCCGGAAAAACTCCAGTTCTTCCTGCACCCGGTAAGCGCGCCCTGTTACATTCTTTTCGGCGGCGTCCCACAGGTCCATTAAACGCTTGGGCGTGTTGTGAAAGTCGGCGATCGTGATGTTCAACTTCTCCATCGGATAGTCGGACAGACGGCGCTGAAACCGGCCAAAGCCACCTCCGGCGTTGTAAATCATATTAAGGTCCGTGGCTTTGTTGTACGTCGTGGCGTTGGTGATATACCGATAAATGCGCCATACGGTTTTATCTTCTTCTTGTAAAAAGTATTCCCCGGATTCTGTTTGTAAAAAATGAAGAACTTCCCGGGCCGGATTCCCGCCTTCGCGGATAATCTTTTTTCGAAGGTGCTCGGTGATGCCGGAAATATTTTCCATAATGGCTCGGGGGTTCGGGAAGACATAGGTATTGATAGCCTGAACGGTAAAGACTTCCTGACTGCCGTCGTCCATGTCGAAATCGGCGCGGTAGGTTTTGTTGATGTGGCCGGTGTTAACCAAAACACAGTCGGTCAGCGTTCCTTTAATTTTAAATTTTTTGCAGATGTTTTGTATGTATTTGTAATCCATGCGGGAATACACCCTTTCCTATGGTGATGCGTATTGTCGGGATCGAGCCGACACAACAAAAATACAAGGTCAATAAAATGCTTTTGGGAAAACAAGCCCCGTAAAAGGACTGTAGCGGATGTGGTACGCAAACAGTGTTAAGACTGGAACAGATAGAAAAACTAAAAGAGTGAAACCGAAAAAACGGTCTCCGTCGCCGCGTTCCGTTCAAAAATATGTATGGCCGGACGGGAATCCCGTACAGCCGATTGTAGCGCGTTTTGACCCGGCTCTATTTGAACGATCCTATTTCGAGAGAGTCCTATCTTGATCGGGCCGTATCTTGATTGAGATATGGAAATTTCGCAGCGATTTTGATTTTTATAGATCGTCTGCGTCCTGTTCGGGCTTGGGATCTGTCGGATCGGCAGGCAACCCGGTGTAACTGCCCAAAACGTCGGTTTGAATGGGGCCGCTGTCCGAACTTTGAAAGGCCTCTACCGCAGCATCTGCTGCAGATGCTGCTGCATTCGCTGCTGCGGTGGGCTGTTTGGTTTGTGGGTTGCGGGGTGTATGGGTTTTTGCTTTTTTGTTTGATTTTTGATTTTGCATACAATCGCCTCCTGTCGGTATTATGCACACCGAATCCGGATTTATGCCGGTTGATCGGGCGAAATCCCTGAAACAAAGGCTCAAGAAGAGAAAGAAAAAACAAAAAATCAAAGACGCCAACACCGGATAAAAAATGTAAAACAGAAACGAAAACAGTAAAGATTTCTTTGGGCTGTTTGACGTATTTGTTGAAGCCCATCGCAACACGGTTGGCATGCTCTTGCTTACGCGCGGGCAACTCATCATCTTGAACACAGTTGCCCGACAAATGAGTTGAAATTGATTGCAAGGTCGTCGGTTGACCTTGATCACATGTATGCGGCTCGTGGCTTGCGTACCGTTGCCTCATAAATTATTAAAACCAATTGTGGCCGGTGTCCGCTGTCTGCCCGGTGTGCGAAACGGGCACGGTATGTGACGGCTTGCACGGCCCGATTACGGTTGTCAGCTCACTGCAACGGATTGCCGAAACCCGTTGCACGGCTGCAGGGTGGTGTTTGGCTGCCATGAACAGGCGGATCGAGTTCGGATCATCGCCGTACAACCGATAGTCCGGCGACTGAGGAGCACTTGATTGCCGCGCAGCGGGACTATGGCTTTGTCGCAGCCATTCGGCGGATGATCAAAAACGGCTGCAGAATTGTTCGATTGGCCTTTCATTACAACATCCAGACGGCTCGTTTTTGGGTTCATTGCTGCATAGCAGATTGCTGAAACCGATTACCGTACCGCCTGTTGCGCGTTCTTGCCACGTACCGTCGATGAAACCGGATTACGGCTGCGCACCATATTGCCGAAGCCGTTACACGCTGCCGGTTGATATTTGACGACCATGAACAGGCGGATCCTGCCCGGATCATCATAGCCGTACAACCGATTGCTCAGCCGTTGAGAATCACTTGACCGCCGCGCCGCGGGTTAGACCATGCGGTCTAATTGTTCTAATACGGTGTCGACGGCAGCCTGACGGATTTGGTCGCGGTTGCCCTCCAGTAACAGCTGGCTGCTGTGCAGGACGTTTTGGGGCTTGATGTAGACCGAAATGTATACCAGACCCACCGGTTTGTCCTCGCTGCGGTCCGGTCCGGCGACGCCGGTGATGCCGATGCCGATGTCGGCCGGCGCATATTCGCTGATGGAGGTGCTCATGGCGCGGGCAACGTGTTCGCTGACGGCGCCGTAATCCCGCAAAAAGGCCTCGGGAATATGTAGTTTTTCTTGTTTGATGCGGTTGGAGTAGCAAATCATCCCGCATTCAAAGACATCCGAGACGCCCGGCTGATCCGTCAACGTTTTGGCTAAAAGCCCTCCTGTACACGATTCTGCCGTGGCAAGATGCCATCCTTTTTGCCGCAGACGGTCGATTAAATTTTGTAATTGTTGGGATGTCATAAAGGTTTCACATCGATTCTTTCGACTTCGGCCGCATCTAAGAGAGCGGCGATATCTAATTTTTCTTCTTGCCGAAGAATTTCTTCCAGCGAAGGCTTGGTTTTGGGATGCCGCGGGGTGAAGACCGTGCAGCAGTCCTGGTATGGTTCGACGGAAGTTTCGTAGGTTCCTATTTTATAGGATATGTCGATAATGTCTGATTTGTCCATGCCGATACAGGGACGAAAGACCGGTCGGTCCGATACGGCGTCGGTGCAGACGATGGCTTGCAGGGTTTGGCTGGCCACCTGCCCCAGACTTTCGCCGGTAATAATGGCTTCTGCCGAAATGCGCTCGGCAATCCGACAGGCGATCCGGAGCATAAACCGGCGCATAATCACCGTAAATAAATCTTCATGGCATAACGACCGGATTTGTTCCTGGATTTGCGTAAAGTGCACCACAAACAAAGGGACCGTGCCGCAGTACCGGCCCAAAAGTCCGGCCAGTTTTTCCACTTTCATCCGTGCCTGGACGCTGGTATACGGCGGGCTTTCAAAATGAATGGCAAAAATCCGCATGCCCCGCCGTGCCATCAGATATCCGGCAACCGGGCTGTCTAATCCGCCCGATAGCATCAATAGTCCGTTCCCGCCGCAGCCGCAGGGCAGTCCGCCGGCGCCTCTGAGTTGTGTTTTGTGGACGTAGACATGGCCTTCGCGGACTTCGGCGTAAACGGTGATGTCCGGGTTTTTCATGTCGGCGTTTAAATGCGGGTTGTGTTCGGCCAAATCATCCGCCAATGCCCGGCTGATTTGCGGGGAAGTGAGCGGAAACGATTTGTCGGCGCGTTTGGCTTCTACCTTAAACGTTTTTGCCTGTAACAGATCGTATTTTAGATATTCGCGTGCCGTGCGGCAGACATCTTGCATGTCGTAGGAGCAGACGGCCGCTTTGGTCAGCCCGACAATGCCAAAAACGCATTCGAGCCGCCGTAAGGCCGCGTCGATAACGGTTTCATCTTGGGGCTGGACATAGATGGTGGATTGGATACTGCGCAGTTCGACCGGGCCGATATCGGCCAGCGCCTGGCGGACATTTTTGAGTAAAAGCTGCTCAAAACGGTATCGGTTTTGCCCTTTTAGTACCACTTCGCCCAGTTTTAGCAGAATAACTTGTTTCATCAGCGAACCCTTTCTCCGTTTGGTACATCGTCCGCCACAAATACCACGTGCGGGGTTTTTTCGCCCGCGGCCAACAGCATGCCGTTGGACTCGACGCCGCGCAGTTTGGCGGGTTTGAGGTTGGCCACGACGATGACCTTTTTGCCGATCAGGTCGGCCGGAGTGTAAACCGGCGCGATTCCCGAAACGATTTGACGGATCTCCCCGCCCAGATCTGCTTCAATGCGCAGCAGTTTGTCGGACTTGGGCACCGGTTCGCAGGCAACGATCTGCGCCACACGCAGCTCGACAGCCGAAAAGTCTTCAATCCCGATTTGTGCCGCTGCCTGCGGTTTTTGTTCGGGCTTGGCCGGCTGGGGTTTCGGTGCGTCCTGACGGAGTTGCTGCAAGGTTTTTTGCTCGTCTAAACGTTCAAATAAGATGGCGCCCGGCTGTAGTTTGACGCCTGATTTCAGGCCGCCGAAATCCAGCACCGACTCATAGTCTGCGTCGGCAGAAAGGCGCTGGCAGATTTTGGCTGCCGTTTGCGGTAAGAATGGGGTCAACAGAACAGCCCCGATTCGGATCGTTTCTAATAGATTATACAGTACGGTGGCTAACTGCGGCCGGAGCGATTCGTCTTTGGCCAGCGTCCACGGCGTGGTTTCGTCAATGTATTTATTGGCGCGGCGCAGCAGGGTAAAGACGGCTTCGGACGCGTCTGCGACGTGATAAGTGTCCATCGCGGCGGTATAATCGCGTACGGTTTGAGCCGCTGCGGCGCGCAGATCTTCATCAAAATCGGTAGGTTGCTGCGGCTGCGGGATGACGCCGTCAAAATACTTTTCGGTCATGGCTGCCGTCCGGCTGACCAGGTTGCCCAGATTGTTGGCCAGGTCGGTATTGTACCGGGCGATGACGCTTTCGTAAGTAATGCTGCCGTCTGCCGCGTACGGAACTTCAGACAACACATAATGCCGTACGGCGTCCGCGCCTAAACGGGCGGCCAGATCGTCGGCGTAGATGACGTTGCCCTTGGACTTACTCATTTTATCCGTTCCGAAATTGATCCACGGATGACCGAAGACGGTTTTGGGCAGTGGGACTCCTAACGCCATCAGAAAAATCGGCCAGTAAATGGTGTGGAAGCGCAGAATATCTTTGCCGATGACATGAACATCTGCCGGCCAATACTTTTGGAACAGATGATCGTCGTCGGTTTTGTACCCCAGTGCCGAAATGTAGTTGACCAATGCGTCTAACCACACGTAAATGACGTGACGATGGTCGACCGGAACGGGAATACCCCACTGGAACGAGGATCGGCTGATACACAGATCCTGCAGCCCTGCGCTGAGAAAGTTGTTGACCATTTCTTTTTTGCGCGATTCGGGCACGATAAAGTCCGGATGGGAATCGATGTAATCCTGGAGCTGCTGCGCATATTTACTCATTTTGAAAAAGTACGCTTCTTCTTTGGTTTTGCGCACCGGTCTGCCGCAGTCGGGGCAGCATCCGTCTACCAGCTGCGTTTGGGTGAAGAAAGACTCGCACGGAACGCAGTACCAGCCTTCGTACTCGCCTTTATAAATGTCGCCCTGTTCGTACAGCTGCGTAAAGATTTTTTGAACCACTTTTTGGTGCTGCTCGTCGGTGGTGCGGATGAAATGGTCGTAACTGGCTCCGACGGTGTCCCAGATCTGACGGATCTGCGCAGAGATATCGTCGACGTACTGTTGCGGCGAAACGCCTTTTTCTTTGGCCAGCTGCTCGACTTTTTGCCCGTGTTCATCGGTGCCGGTTAAGAAGAATACGTCATAACCGCGCATCCGCTTATACCGTGCGATCGCATCGGTCAAAATGACTTCATACGTGTTGCCGATATGCGGTTTGCTGGATGCATACGCAATTGCGGTGGTAATATAAAACGGTGTTTTTTCCGCCATGAAAAATCCTTCTTTCTGTTAATGTATCGTATAGAATAGTTTTGCGGCTACCGGGCCGGACGAGGTTTGGACGGTGACGTCTTTGCTGCAAACGCCGCGCCCCATACTGATTAAGGCTTCCAGTTCCAGCCGGTTTTGCTTGTGCAGGGTGTTGTATAAATCATCGGGAACAAGGCACATCACTTCCCAGTCGCAGTCTTCGGTTTTGGTGTAAAGATCGGCAAATTGTTCTGCCGGATTGGGTACCACGGCGCCCTGTGCCGTGTAAAGCGAGCCGTAAGCTGCGTAGATAGCGCGGATCCCGCTTTTTCCGTCGGTGACAACGGTGATGTACAATGTCGGATGACTGGTGCCGTCTTCGGCCACGAAAACCGGCTCTACCGCGGCATGATAAGTTGCCGGCGCCGATTTGTCTTCGGTAATGGCCAGCCGGACCGCGTCTCCGCCCATGACGGTAAACGTGGGATCTTCGCCTGTTTGAGAAAACGTGGAGGCCATTTTTTTGTTGCGCCCCTCGTTGGTTTTTTCACGCACCGTGCTGGCAAAGCAGTCTTTGATATATTCGGTCACGGCCTGCTCTAACGTTTGGGCCCGGTCGAGCTGGGTGTAGTGTGCCAGCGTATCGCGGCAGGGCATGCAGGACATGTTGATAATGGCTTTTGCAATGTTTGTTTTCATAAGTCATTCCTCCGTTTATGTGATGAATCATTTATAATCATAAATAAAAAGCAAACAAAACGCGTCAACCGCGGAAAAAATAAATTATTGAAAAAACAGGTTGTTGAATGTGAATGGTTGAAATCAATTTGCTGGAAAGAACTTGCCGAAAGCAACTTGTTGAAATCATTGATTGAAAACAACGGCTGAAAACAGTTTACGGAAAGTGTTTATTGAAAGGAACTTGCTGAAAGCAAGATATTTTTTGATCAAGGCCGTTTGAGCCGATTCCGGATTCGAAAACAGAACGAGGTCCCAAACAGCGCCTGAGGGTGGCAGATTTGGTTCGATTCCGGGCTAGAAAAAAGTAAGTTGTCGGCAAAGAACGTCCGGGGTTGGGCGGGTCGTGATTGATTCGAGATCAAAAATGTAAAGTAGTCGTGAACACGCTGGGGACAGAGCCCGGTCGGCTCGAGCCACAAAACGCAAAGCGGATGTGAACATGCCGGGAGATAGGTCACGATGGGCCGAGTCCAAAAAACGGCTGTTTTGTATAGGATACCCGGATTTACCGCGCGTTATCCGCCGGCACTTGACGCCGCAAAAGAGTCTGGTAAGCAGAGACTTTTTGAGGAAATGGGACGCGTGCCGAAAACGGATATCAAATTCTTTGGGTGACAAAACCCTCGATGGCTGGTTTCCGATCCCGGCATAACAAAACAGAGCCCTTAAAATCTTCCCTACGTATTGTTTTTTGGTGAACCATCGTACAATTTGCGCGAATCTGCTCAACGTCCTCGGCTTGCTCGAACGCCTTCAACGGTACGGCGTTATTTTTTGATCAGCCGTTGTAAAACTTCGTGCAGCGCCTGTTCAAAATCCTGTGCTTGTTCGAGCGTGTTCCAACTGCTGAAGCTGATGCGGATCACATTTTTTTGAATGGCCTGCATGCCCAGAGCCTGGTAAACGTGGCTGCCGTGCTTGGAAGAACAGGCGGAGCCGGTGGAGATGTAGATCTCTTTTTCGGCCAGCGCGTGCAGCATATTTTCGCCCAAATAGCCGTCAAACGCGGCGCTGAGAATATACGGGCTGCCGTTGCTGGGTGATAAAATGCGGGCGCCGGCTCGCTGTAAAATCTGCACATAGGCTTCATAGAGTTTTCGGACCTGGTTTTGGGCTGCGGCAACGTCGGTGTGCCGGATCGCTTCCGCCCATGCGGCGGCGCCGGGGACGTTGGACGTGGTGCTGAACAGCCCTTTTTCCTGGCCGCCGCCTAACTGAACCGGTTTGAGTCGGACTCCGCGGCGGACGTATAGGGCGCCGATCCCTTTGGGCGCGTGGTTTTTGTGCGCGGAAAAGGATGCGGCATCGGTACAGGAATAATCAAAAGGTTCTTTTAAAAAACCCTGGATGGCATCGGTATGAAAGAGCGCCTGCGGGCAAAGAGCGCGGGTCAGTGCGCTTAGCTGCCGGATCGGGTTGACGGCTCCCGTTTCGTTGTTGACGTGCATGATGCTGACCAGCCGGGTGTCCGGGGTCAGGGCCTGCTGCAACAGGTCGGGGTCGATGATTCCGTCCGGATTGGGCGTTAAATAAACGGCCTGGAAATATTTTTCTTCGGCTTCAAAGCAACGCAAAACGGCCGGATGTTCGTAGGCGGAGGTGATAATGCGGCCTCCGCGGGAGCGGTAGGCTTCCAGAAACCCCCGAATGGCCAGATTGTCACTGGCGGTGCCGCCGGAGGTAAAGTATAACGTATCGGCCTCAACGCCGGCTGCCCGGGCAACGGTTTGGCGGGACTGTTGCAGCAATTGCTGCGCCTGTGCCCCGAAAGCGTGGGCGGACGATGGGTTTGCGAAAAGATTTGTCATCGCGTCGACCGCGGCCTGCGCCGCCTCAGGACCCACCTGGGTGGTGGCGGCATTGTCTAAATAAATCATGGATCAATCGTTCCTTTTGTCTGAATCAGTGCAAAAATGCCGGATTACGGCTCCGGGGTGTCGTCCGCGTCGGATGCATCAATACGGTCAAACATCTCCGCGCTTTGCTGCTCGGGTAATTGTTCGACGGATTTGAGCTTGCGCATGATCTGGTTGGTGCGGGTGGAGATGAGTTTGTCCAGTTCTTCATCCGCCTGCCGCATTCGTTTCTGAACGCTTTGCAGGGCAGTGTCGAATTTACCGAATTCGGTTTTGACGGCACCCAAAACGGTCCAAACTTCGTTCGACCGTTTTTCGATGGCCAGCGTGCGGAAGCCCATCTGCAAACTGTTCAGCAACGCCGAAACCGTGGACGGCCCCGACAGCGTGACTTTATAGTCGCGGGCGATCTGTTCGACCAGTTCGGTTTGCCGGATTACTTCCGCGTACAGGCCTTCGGTGGGCAAAAACATTACGGCAAAGTCGGTCGTGTGCGGCGGGTCAATATATTTATCTTGGATTTTTTTAGCATTTTCACGGATAAACTGGCGCAGTTCCTTGCGCGCGTCCTCGGCGCCCTGCGCGTCTGCCTGTTCGAGAGCGTCTTCCAGACGTGCGTACTTCTCGAGCGGGAATTTGGCGTCTATCGGCAGATAGATAAAGTCGTCGGATGTCTTGGACGGGATTTTGACGGCAAACTCGACCGGGTCGCGGCCGCCTTTTTTGGTGATGACGTTTGTGTCATACTGTGCCGGCTGAAGAATTTGTTCTAAAATACGCTCCAGTTGGATTTCGCCCAGGATGCCCCGTGTTTTAACGTTGGACAGCACACGTTTGAGATCGCCCACGCCGTTGGCCAGCTGCTGCATTTCGCCCAGGCCTTTATAAACTTGCTCCAATTGCTGGGAGACGTTTTTGAACGATTCGGAAATCCGGTCGTTGAGCGTTTTGGTGAGTTTTTCGTTGACGGTGTCGCGGATCGAGTCCAGCTGCCGGCGGTTGTCGGATTGCATGTCCTGCACTTTTTGTTCCAGCGTCTGCCGCATTTGCTCCAGTCGTTCATCCTGTGTTTTGCGCAGGGTTTCCATACGTGTGTCCACGTTGCCGGACAACGTGTTGACCTGTTTGGAAAAAATGTCCAATTTATCGTTGAGCGCATCGGATTGCTGTTTGAGTAACTGCCCCTGCGCGCTTTGCAGCGTTTCGATCTGGCCTTTTAGTTGGGATAGGTCTTTACCCAGATTTTCCGCGCCGCTTCCCTGCGCGGGACGGCGAACGGCGATCATGGCAAAAATCATGGCCAGGACAGCCCCGACGGCGGCAATCGCCGCAAAAATAAGGGTGCGCATTTGCATCAGAAAAACTCCTTTGATTTTCAGCATCGCGTCCAGACGGTCGTTGGATCACGTGATTTGCTTTTTGCTTGGGTTCGGTTAAACCAACCGCTGAAAGGCGGCAAAAGAAAGATTGCGCCGGGATCGGCTGCCGTTGGGTTTTGAAAACCGGTTCATTTTTTGAAAGGGCTGTCAACAAAATTTTTAACAGGGGTTGAAAGCCGGAATAAAATCATTTTTTTTGTCCGGGGCAAGCTTTGCCGCTTGGTAGACCGGATTGTCCTTTGTTTTGTTTCATGTTAAGTCCAATCGCTGATAGGCGGCGGAAGTTAGAATAAAATGTGTCGATGTGTCCGTCTGATAGGGATGTTTCGTCAATGGCTTGCTGGAGTTTCCATCCCGTCAAGCTTTTAACCGATATCAAAAGATTTCGCGGTTGATATCAGCGCGCCACACGAGCATAGCCCATCAACCCTTTAACCGATATTGGAAGACCGGTAAAACGTTTCTATGTATCAGGTCAGAATTTGCAGTTTGGCAAAGTTGGCCATAAGTTTTTTAGAGGTGCCGCTGTCAAACCGAACTTCGAGCAGGGTGTCGGAAGACATGGCGGTAACGGCCGTGATCTGACCGTCTCCAAATGTTTTATGACGAACCCGCATGCCCACCTGGTAGGTCGATTGTGCGGGGGGATTGTTGTGTTGGGGAACAACGGAACCGGAATCTTCAAAGAACCGATACAGCTGTCGCTTGGGCTTTTGCGACTGCGATGGTTGTTGCTGCCTTTGCTGTTGCTCCTTTTGCGGCTGGATTAAGAGATGTTCCGGAATTTCTTTTAAAAACCGCGACGGAAAACAGCTGCGGACCGAACCGTACATCATGCGCGTTTTGACCGACAGTAAAAACAGTCTGCGTTTGGCTCGTGTAATGGCAACATAGCACAGCCGGCGTTCTTCTTCCAGCCCGCCCGGTTCCTCCACCGAACGTGCCGACGGAAAGATGCCTTCGTCAAAACCGCAGACAAACACCGTGTCAAACTCCAGCCCTTTGGCGCAGTGCATGGTCATCAGCGTGACGGTCTGCTCGTTTTCGTCCAGGTTGTCCACCGCGCTGACTAAGGCCATTTCTTCCAAAAAACTTTGCAGGGTTGCCCCTTGGTTTTGTTGGGTAAAGGTGACGATCGTGTTGTAAAATTCCTGCAAGTTGTCTTTGCGGGCCGCTTTTTCCAAAATATCCAGCCCGTTGATCATGTCCATGTACCCGGTCGTTTGTAACAAATATAAGTAAAATTCCGGCAGCGACAGCTGACTTTGCTGTTGCCGCAGATCTTCGATCATTCGGGCAAATTGTTCCAGTTTTTCTTTGACCCGGCTCAGCGCCGGATACTCGCCTGCCCGGCTTAAGATTTCAAATAGGGTGGTGTTTTCCGCGGCGGCGATTTCTTCGACCCGCTGCATGGTGGTGTCGCCGATGCCTCGGCGGGGTTCATTGATAATGCGCAGCAGCCGCGTTTTGTCGGCCGGATTGTGGCAGACGTTGAGATAGGCAAGAATATCCTGAATCTCCTTGCGCTTTAAGAAGGCCAGTCCGCCGTATACTTTATAGGGGATCCCGTTGCCTTTGAGCGCAAATTCGATGCTGTTGCTCTGACCGTGCGTGCGGTACAAAACGCAAAAGTCATTGTACTGCATGTTCTTGGTGCCGATTCCAGCTAGGATGGTCTTGGCAATATATTCGGCTTCCTCGTTGTTGGAAGAAAGTTGATTATAGGTAATTTTGGCTCCGCCTTCTTGGGCTGTCCATAGCGTTTTGCCTTTGCGGGCGACATTGTGTGCGATGACGCTGTTGGCGGCTTCTAAAATAATGCCGGTGCTGCGGTAGTTTTGCTCTAACCGGATCACCTGCGCACGAGAAAAAGAACGCTCAAAACTTAAAATATTGTCTACATCTGCGCCCATAAACCGATAGATACTCTGGTCGTCGTCACCCACCACGCAGATGTTTCCATGCGCGGCAAGCAGCGCAACAAGCCGGTATTGCAGCGGGTTGGTATCCTGATATTCGTCTACTAACACATACCGAAAACGGTCGTTGACCCGCTCGCGGATTTCTGGGTGCTGTGTCAGTACGCGGACTGTATAAAAAATCAAATCATCAAAATCTAACGCGTTGGACTGCTTCAAACTTTGCTGGTACAGTCGGTACAACTTGGGCATTTTTGGCAGGGACCGCTCTTTGAATTGCGCTTCAAACTCGTCCGGATCCAAATAGCGCGTTTTGGCGTTGGAGATGATTCGTTTGACCAGTTTGGCCGGATATTGATCTCCGCATTCTAACTGTTTGGCACATGCTTCAAGCAATTTGAGACTGTCTGTTTCGTCGTAAATGGTAAAGTCGGTATCAAATCCCAACAGGTTGATATAACGCCGCAGCAGCCGTACGCAAAGGGAGTGAAACGTCAGCGCCCACAGTTCGTCGGCTTGGATGTTAAATTGCTGCTCCAGTCTTGTCCGCATTTCGGCGGCGGCCTTATTGGTAAACGTAATGGCCAGGATATGGCGTGCCGGAATCGGATCGCGCTGCATCAACTGCCAGTACCGCTCGCCGCAGCGCAGAGAACGGTCTTCCAAACAGGCAGACAAAAACGATTCATCTTCGGCAGGGAGCGGCGTGGTGTCAGACTCAATGCTTCCGTACCGGATCAAATATCCGATTTTATTAACAATAACGGTTGTTTTTCCGCTGCCGGCTCCTGCCAGAATCAACAGCGGTCCGTCGGTCGCAAAGACGGCTTGCTGCTGCATGTCGTTGAGCGCCCGATATTCATCGCGTAATATTTTTTGTCGTAACGTAAGAGTGTCGGCCATGGGTTCCTCCGTAGATTCTATCTTTAGTCATCCGGCAAAAACAAGCAGGCAAAACGGGTCGGCTGTTTGGGTTACATCCGGATGCCCCGGTGTTGCACCCGGATGCCCCGGTGTTACATCCGGATGCCCCGGTGTTACACCCGGATGACATCCAAGTGAAGACTGGGTGTTGTACTTGGATGTTGTACCCAACTGATGTCTGGGGTTTGCGTCCAGATAATGCTTGGGTGTTACACCAGATGCTGTTTGGTGTTGCGCCCGGCTGAAAATCCTAAGCGGCCGCTTGTGTCAGGGAGGCGAACGTCCTGTGGCAATGGTCTAAACGATATTGCAATCCCAATGGTTCAAGCGGCGACTCCGAGGCAATCGTTCGAGTACCTGCCTGTGCGGACAGATGAAACGGCGGGTCTGTGCCGATCTTCCGTCCCTGTCGTCTCGTGGTGTCTCGCGCTGACTGCTCAGGATGCGGTGCCAAGCTGACGGCCTAAGCAACCGTACATTTCCACAGCTGAAACTCCACAGCTGGAACGATTTTCTTTTGCCTTTGTTTTTTGCGGTGATGTTATATGTTATATAATAATATATTATTATAATATATTTCTTATCAAATTGCAAGCGGTTTGGCATCTTTTTCCGTAATGAGTACCGGAATGGAAACAATTTTGCCCAAAATACGGTCGAGCGACAGGATTCTTTAAAACAAAAAGCCTTAATCGGTAAAAAAGAAAAGGTGTACTGCCAAAAAAAATCCGTTTTGTGCATAAAAAGGAAAAAACACACGCATACTACCGATATGCAAAGGATGTTTATTGCGGAGGTGCAGGTTGTGAAAAAAACGGTAAAACGGATGATTGCCGCGGTGGTTTGTGCGGTTTGTATTTTTTCGGCCGTTACGGGCGCTTTTTTGATTTTTAGTCCCGAGGAGAACGTCACGCAAGAAAGCGTTGCTGTTTTGTCCAAATACGGATCGCGCGGAGAAGAAGTGCGAAAAATTCAGGAACGGCTGAAAAAATGGGGATATTATAAAGGCAATGTCGACGGCATTTACGGTTCGCAGACCAAAGCGGCTGTAGAATATTTTCAACGGAAAAACGGGCTGGCTGTGGACGGAATTGCCGGACCGCAGACTTTAGCCGCCATTGGAATCAGTTCCAGTTCGACCTCTTCTTCCCGTGAAAATGATAAAAAATTGTTGGCGCGGATCATTTCCGCTGAGGCCCGGGGGGAACCTTACACCGGACAAGTTGCTGTGGGGGCTGTGGTGTTGAATCGAGTGAAGCACCCTTCTTTCCCCAATACCATTTCGGGCGTCATTTATCAAAAAGGTGCCTTTACCGCGGTGACGGACGGCAATTTTGATAAGCCTGTTGTGGACAGCGCGTATCGCGCGGCAGAAGATGCGCTGAACGGCTGGGATCCGACGGGAGGCAGTATTTATTACTATAATCCGGCTTACACTACGAATAAGTGGATGTTGAGCCTGCCTGTTACAACCACAATAGGAAGACATGTGTTTTCGAGAGGAAAGTAGTATTATAAAAGGACAACAATTAAAAAAGATAAAAACCGATGTGGGTCTTTGGATTTACACCGGTTTTTTTGTTTTTACTTAAAAAAAGTATGCTGCCCAATATAAGATTTTGGGCTTTGAATTTTTATATAGGGATATCGTTTTTATATTTGTATTTTGGATCTATTTTTGCGTTTGGCCTCTTTTTATGTGTGTTTTTACGGCGGTGTTTTTGAGTCTCTTCCATTTTTGTATGCAGTATCATTCGTGCATTTTATGTGCCTGTGTTTTATTTACATGAGTTTTATGGTTTGTACTGAGTTCTGTGTTCTCCGAGATTGTCTTAAAATGTATTTTGTTTTTATTTTCTTGCGGGCGTGTTTGTCCAATCTTTTTTGTTTTAGCCGGGTTACCGGCGCAGTTCTTGAGCAGGGGTGGGGTGCAGGGTTAGAAGAAAAAGAAAAAAGTATCTCGGAAAACGGAAGAGAGAGAAGACTTGCACTGTTATAAAAATATACGAAAAAGACAGGGGAGCGCACTGCGGCACAACAGGTGCGGAGCAATGAGCAGAACGCCCCACGGACAAAAGATAGACGGAGATCATGGCCGGTTAATTGCGAAAAAGAAACCAAAAAGAATGGGCGGGCCCGCGGAAAAATAGGTAGGAAGTGGGACATGGGGGTGCTTAGGCAAAACAGATGGGCGTAGGACGTTGGGGCGGAGTAAACCCCGTGCGAAAAAATTGGGAGCGCTGCGCGACAGCGCAACAAGTGCGGAGCAGAGCATGAGTGTATGGTGTCAAAACAGGTGCAAAAAAATAGGGTGATGTGGCTGTGTAACAGGTGAAGTGCAAAATTTAGCGGTTTTGTGGGAAGGACGCAGAACGACTGGCGCAAAAGTGAGGGGCGGGGATTTGTGGTTGCGAAGCAGGCAGGGACGAGGCTTTAGAGTACTGCTGTAAACAGCTTCGGAGCGAGGCTCGGCGGTGTAGTGGTAAAAGGATACCGATGGAAATCGGGGAAATGTGGCACAGCTGCAAAAAAAATATACGGAAAAGGTCTTTAAATTTCTAAAATTATTTGCTATAATAAAATTAGGGTTTGTGAAAAACAGACGAAATTTGTCGGGAGAAATTCCCTATTTTGGGTAAAGAGAGGGATGCTGTATGCAAAAAATGATTTATGTAGTGGATGATGAGGCGGATATTCGCAAAATTATCCGTTCTTACTTGGAAAAGGCCGGTTATACCGTCTGTGAATTTGAAAACGGCGAAGATACCCTGCGCGCGTTTGCCTCGGTTTTACCGGATATGCTGATTATTGATATTATGATGCCGGGAATGTCCGGGTTTGAGTTGTGCAATGAGATTCGTAAACGGGCCAATACGCCGATTATTATTGTTTCTGCCCGTGACGAGGAACTGGACCGTATTTTGGGCATTGAGATGGGCGCGGACGATTATATGATGAAGCCGTTTTCGCCTAAAGAATTGGTGGCCCGTGTTAAGGCGGTCTTTCGGCGGATTGACGGCGCACGGACCGTTTCGGCACATGTGAATGACAAGTTTGTAGACTGCCGTGATTTGCGCATTTATAACATGGAACGCAAAGCCGTGAAATTAGGGGACGGAATTGAAACAGAAATTCCGTTTACTGCGATGGAATTTGACTTTTTGTATTTTATGCTCAAAAATAAGAATCGCGTGTTCACGCGGGACCAGCTGTTGAAAAATATCTGGGATTATCAGTATGTCGGCGACACGCGTGCGGTGGATGATCTGGTCAAACGGATTCGGAAAAAACTGGATGCGTTTCAGATGGATTTTTGTATTGAAACGGTCTGGGGCTACGGTTATAAAGTGACCGACAAGATCGAAGACGGCGACGACGAATGACCGAGCAGAAAACGCGTCCCAAAGGATTCTGGAGCATTCAGACCAAACTGGCGCTGACCTATTTGCTGATTATTTTGATTGTGGCCGGGATTTCTCTTGGTTTTATCATGCTGTTTACCGACGGCTTTGTGGTGGGAGATACCCGAAAACAACTCAAAGAAGACGCGCAGATTCTGGCACAGTACCATGCTTCGACCGATATTTATGCGGCGGATGCACTGGAAGTGATGTATGACAGAATTGTGGATAATAACTTTTCGATTATCCTGTTTGATAAGAATAAGTCGTACTATGGCTGGCGTAATCTGGACCGGATTATTGCCTTGTACGGGGATGATTTTGAGTCTAAATTCATCGGCGGAATTGTGCGTAATTTAGATCGTGACGGGAGTACGATTCTTAATGCCGGCAGCAGCCGCGTGATGATTTATACACAGACGGTGCGTTCCAATATGTCCGGAGTTGTGTACGGTTATGTTGTTTTGTGCTCGCCGCTGCAGGATTTTGGCATCGGCAGCGCGGTGTTTGTGCTGTATCTGTGTGCGGTGATGATGGCCTCGGTACTGGCAATGTTGATTGCTTCGGTGATGGCGGGAAAGATGAGTTCGGATATTAAATATCTGACGCGCCGTGCCCAGCAGATCGCCAAACGAAACTTCAGCGCCGGAAAACTGCAGATTGATTCTCATGACGAAGTGGAAGAGCTGGCGCGGAATATCGAGGATATGTCGCAGAGTATTCAGGAATATGATTTGAACCAGAAATTGTTCCTGCAAAATGCGTCGCATGAGTTGCGGACGCCGCTGATGTCGATCCGCGGATATGTAGAAGGCGTCAAAGACGGCATTTTTGACGATACGGGTGAGGCTTGCGACTTGATTTTGGGACAAGTCAGCCGGCTGGAAAAGCTGGTCAATGATGTGATGTACTTGTCTAAAATTGAAACCTCGGAAAATTTGTTGAACAAGCAGCCGGTGTCATTGCGTGAAATTGTGGACGAATCCGTTTCACGCGTGGCCGGGATTGTGGCGTCGGGCCCGGTTCATTTGGAAGTGAGTATGGCGGCGGATGTTCCGCTCTTTGCCGACACCGATATGCTGGCTACGGCGGTGACGAATGTGCTTTCGAACTGTATGCGCTATGCGCACAGCCGGGTGACGTTAGACACCTTTTTGCGCAACGGATGGGCCGTAATTCGGATTTGTGACGACGGAAACGGTATCAACGAAGGCGATTTGCCGCATATGTTTGACCGGTTTTACAAAGGCAAAAACGGAAAACATGGGCTGGGGCTTGCGATTGCCAAAGCGGCTGTTGAGCAGCATCGGGGAACGATTCGGGCTTATAACCGTTCGTCTGGGTTTACGCTTCCGGCACCGGTCGAGCAGCCTGCTCGAAAACAGGGCGCAGACCGTCAAAAGAAAAAGTCTGCAGCGGTCAGCCAGCCGGAACAGTCGATCCCGATGCTTTCGGCGGGAATGCCGAGCGGCGCGGTTTTTGAGATTGAATTGCCGATTCTTGCCGTTTCGCAAAAAACGGAAAAACGCGGGCGTCCGGATAAGAGTGAACGAGACGCGGCGGAAAAATCCGAAAAAGAAAAGAATCCCCGCAAACCGTAACGCGGGCGGGATGATTAAAAATGATACACAAAAAAGACTCGGTTCGGCCGATGTGCCGTCCGGGTCTTTGAATTTTTTGCTGTATATTTCGGGGGACGCAGTGATGCAGAGTCCGGTGAAAGCGATCAGACGGCCGGCAGAAACGCGTGGTACAATGCTCCGGGCAGAAACGCAGCCTAGGCAGCGGCGTTATCGAGGCTTTGGATTTTTGCGGCATGTTTCGGGATAAGCAGTGCCGCAGATGCAGCTGAAATCGAGGAGAGGGCCGACGGGAAGAAACTGCTCGGGTCCAATATCTGGACAGGCAGTACCGGGCGAAAACGCCCAGATCCATCATCTGAATAAAATTAAAAAGACTCGGCTTATCGTTCGGCTCCGGGTCTTTTGATGTTTTGCTATACGTTTTACAACGCACAATACAGCAGGAATGCAAAAAGCGATCAGACGTTCTGCGGAAAGGAAGTTGCTCGGGGTTAATGTTTAGGCAGGCAGTACCGGGCGAAAACGCCCAGATCCATCATCTGAATAAAATTAAAAAGA
>WHHJ01000033.1 GCA_014872655.1 Clostridia bacterium | reverse complement strand
ATCGGAATCTTTTTTATTAATGATAAGGTATCTTTTTAAAAAAGGATTAACAAGATGGACAGAAGGGTTGACTTTTAAGGTCGGATATGGTAAAATCGCGTAGGAATTACGCATGAAAGGATCGAGTTCTATGTCAAAAGTTCAGCGCAAGATCATGTTTAATGAAGATAACACCCACCAGTTCTGCGAATATTACGAGGCTGGGGTTCGGCCTACGCCGGAAATTGCAAAAGAATATATTGCTCAATATGCCGGCACACAGGTCACAGACTATTTAATCAATGTCAATAGCATGAATTCTTCTTTTCCGTCAAAGTATCTGACGTCTTATGACCAGAAATATTTGCAGAAAGAAGAAAATGGGGTAGCGGTGGATTATACGCATACGCATATGCTTCCATATTATCAGATGTTTATTGAAGATCATTACGATATGTATGCGCATTGGATCGAGTTGCTTCGGCAGATCGGGATCCGGCCTTGGCTTTCTTTCCGAATGAATGATTGCCACAATGCCACGGATAAAACCAGTTATATGTTATGTGACTATTTTCATGAACATCCGGAATTTCGCCGGACGGCGCACCACGGTCCTGCTGGGTACTTTGACAACTGCTTTGATTATGCGCACCCCGAGATTCGTGAACGGATGCTGAATTATATTGATGAAGCGTTAGACCGGTATGACGTGGACGGCGTTGAGCTGGACTATATGCGGGAGATGTTCTGTTTTTCGGTCGGCGGAGAGGTAGACGGACGGCAAATTATGACAGATTTTGTCCGTGATGTACGAAAGATCATGGCGAAGTATGACCAGAAGCGCGGCAAAAAAATGCCGTTATTAGTGCGGGTTGCATACAGCCCGGAACTTTGTTATGATATGGGCTTTGATGTGGTCGAGTGGGCAAAAGAAAAACTGGTAGATATTATCGTTGCTTCGCCGCGGTGGTGTCCGACGGATAACGATATCCCGGTTGAATTTTGGAAGCGGATCTTAGCCCCGTATGATGTGGAATTTGCGGCAGCCACGGAACTCATTTTGTGTACAGCGAATGATAAATTCTGGCTCAATACGCATGAAACAGCTTTGGCGTCTTGTTTTCAACATTTAAGCGCCGGAGCGGATTTTGCCTATTTGTTTAATTATATGCGGTCTAATGTGACGAATTATAATGACCCCGAAAATTATATTATGTACAGCGATTTGTATAAATGGGATAATTATCAGCATTTACTTCGTAATGCAGGAGAGTACGATACGGCAATTCGTTGTGTCAGACGTCATGTACCAACCTATCATGATATGCAGGATAATGCACCTCGTCCGTTCCCGGATCGGTGCGATACTTACAATCTTTACAAAAAAATGCGCATCCGTACCGGAGATGTTCCCGCCGATGCGGAAGTCCTGCTGGTTCTTGGCTGTGCGCGTTTGGAAAATCCGGAGCAGTTGATTCCGTTTGATAAGATGGGTGTCTATATCAATTCACATAAATTAGAGTGCTGCGGAACCGAGAAAGTGCAGCCGGAGTTTACTTTAAAGCCCGGGTATTGCTATCGAGTTCCTGTCGATGTAATACGAGGGGTAAACGTCGTCGAATTAACTATGGAAAAAGACGGTGTTCCATTCGATATTGATTATGCCGAAATTCGGGTATTACCTAAGAATCCGAGATAATCATTAAAAATAAATTTTAGTTGTCAGAAGTCGTTATAAAGGTGGGGAAACATGGTTTTAAGAAAGTATGAAAATCGTGATTTACCTCAAATCATTACCTTGTTTCAAAATACAGTACGCATCATTAATGCCAAAGATTATTCTGAAAAGCAGATTGATGCATGGCTGTCCGCTGTTGATTTTTCTGGTTGGGATGAATCTTTTTGCGTGCACGATACTTGGGTGGCACTATCGCATACCGGAGATATCATTGGATTTGGTGATATCGATAAAACCGGGTATTTAGATCGATTGTATGTACATCATGCTTTTCAGCGTCAGTCTGTGGCTCGTTGTCTTTGTGATATTTTGGAACAGACAGCGTTTTCACAAGATAAACAGACCGTTTATACCGACTCTTCGATAACGGCAGTTCCTTTTTTTAAGAGCCGAGGGTATCGCATTTTACAGCAATGTACGGCCGTTCGAGGCGGAGAGACTTTAGTCCGATATCGAATGCAAAAGGAAATGTCGGAATATGAAAAAGCGCTTCGTAAATAATCAATAGTTAAATCCGGAATGCAGAAAGTCGCATTCCGGATTTTTGTTAGTGGGTATATGTCTGATATAAAGGTTTTCTATTTATCAAAAGAAGGATTAAATGCGTAAAAGTTTTTACAGTTCAGTCTGTCCTGAACCAATCTCAGGCATTCTCCAAAGCGCTGGTAATGTACCAATTCGCGTTCCCGAAGGAATCGAATCGGATCGCGTACGTCCGGATCATCTGCAAAACGCAAAATATTATCATAGGTCAACCGGGCTTTTTGTTCTGCTGCCAGGTTTTCACTCAGATCAGCGATCGTATCGCCGGAACATGCGATCATTTCGGTCGAGAACGGGGTTCCGCCCGCTGCCATGGGATAAATCCCTGCCGTATGGTCAATAAAATAATCCGCTACAGGGCTGTTTTTGATTTCTTCTTCACTCAATCCTCGCATCAACTGGTGAACAATGGTTCCCACCATTTCAAAATGCCCGATTTCCTCTGTGCCGATGTCATTGAGCGCGGCTTTCAGCTCTTCATACGGCATGGTATAGCGTTGGCTCAAATACCGCAATGATGCGCCCAGTTCCCCGTTTGCGCCGCCATACTGCGATATAATGAATTTTGCCATTGCGGGGTTTGGCGTTTTGATATGGATAGGGTATTGTAATCTTTTTTCATAATTAAACATTCGGTTTTATTCCTCCTTCAGTCCCATGGCCACGGATCGTCTATCCACGTCCAGCGATCTTCATTTTTTCCTTTTGCATTGGTCGATAGCATATTATACTTTTGTTGATATTCTTCTAAAAGCTGATCGTATTTTTCTCTGTACTTTTCGCGGGCCTGTAAGGCGGTTTTATTGGTTGGATGGGTGTCCAGAAACAGCTCTGTTTCATATTTTGCAAAATAATATTCGGATAGTTGTTTGAGCAACCGATCTTTATCTGTCATTGTTTTCCGTCCTCCCATTTTGTGTTTTTCCCGAGAAACGGTTTGTTCAAATCTTCGAACAACGTCCCCACCGAAAGTGCTTGTTCCGGAGAATAACGATTCTTATATTTTTGCATCGGAACATAAATCATTGCCAGCGGAACCGTTTGGCTGTCTAAACAGGTGTATCCCGTGCATTCAGCCACCGGCAATTGGATAGCCGCTACGCCGTCCTCGTCACGCATGAATAAATGGTCTGTCATTGGTGTTGGTCTTCCTTTCTTTTCAATCGTATGATTGTCTGCTTGTGTTTCGGCTATTACTATAGTATGTCAAGGTTCGACAATTTGTGTAGAGAAAGCATGACATCGACTTTACCTGTTTACATATGGGGAAAAGAAGCCATTGTTAAGATGATTGGATTAAAAAAATAAAAAAGCAGAGCGTGATATCTGTTATATCCGTCTCTGCTTTTTTATATCAAAAATGGTTTCGCTTCATTTTAAATTTTGTAGCTGCTCTATCCAAAGCGGGGATCTTGGTCAGCCCGTAATAAAGGAGCGCTCCGATGACGCCGCCCAGGGTGTTTAACCACAAATCATCCACGTCCGATCCGCGTGCTTGGGGAATTTGGCAGATTTCAATGAATAAAGAAATGCTCAAGGCAATCAGAGCAATTTTTTTGACAGACGAACGATTCCACAAAAGCGGAACCAAAAAACCGATTGGGATAAACATGCCGATATTGCCCAGAAAGTTAATGATAAAATAACTTGGATAACCGTTGTTGAAGGCTTGCCAGGTGTCTGCAAAAACTTGTCCCGGAATGAAATTGATTCGTCCCGAAATACCGGTATGGAGAATATGGATTTCATTTCCGGCTATTTCAAATTTAGGAATAATTGTTTGTGAGGCCAATCCGACAATAAACAGCAGAAACAAGCAGATCGCGACCTCATGTTCCCACGTAGTCGAGATGTTTTTCTTTTTATGTAAGAAAAAAGCAATGATCCGTGTAACAAGAATGATCGGAAGCGCGAGCAGCATATACGGGATCATATTGAGGATGTATTCTAAGATGTCAGACATTTTCATTTCCTCCTCTGTTTTTTAATGTAATCCAGTCTTTGGCGATGCTTTCATTACGAGTCACGGAAAGAAGAAATCCGATTAAGCACATATCGTAAATAAAAAAAGTTCCGCCGGTTATTACAAACGGAAGATTCATCAACCCGTCTGGAATCAACCCTGTGTCGGATAAAACAGCCAGAACCGTTTGCAGGGTCAACATCAGCAGGATGATTCCCGTAAAGATTTTCCCGATTTCTGTATTTTGTCTTTTGAGCCTTTTAAACAATAAAAATAACAAAAGACTAAATAAAACAAGCAGCAACGCGGCGGAAATTCGTCCGTATCGTTGAATCAATAAGGCAATCGGGTGGTCATAAAGGTACTCGGTTGTTTCCGGATTGATTTTGACCATACTTTCTCCGATCAGCGCTGCATTTTGATAGATAGGCAGGAAGTCAAGTTGCTCCCAGGACTGGATTGTTGTAAAGAGTGGTTTGCCAAAGAAATCTGTCTGTGCATATACGATAAAAATCCCGATACTAAGCAGAATCGACGAGCCGAAGATACACACAGAAAGCAGGTCATAAGGCAGCCATTTTTTTGTAATCCGTAATAATATAAAAAACAGGAAGAAAGGGTCAGCAGGATAAAGGCGGCAAGCGATTGATGAACCACAGATAAGGCAATCGGCACGCAAAGACATAATACATAGAAAGTGGTCCGATAATGGTTGTCGCTGTTTTTAAAATAATACAGCATTCCTACGAGTAAAACAGGGTAGAACAACATCAGATAAAAAGCAAAACTGTATCCTCGGGCGTAGATGCCGTTGCGCAGTTCAAAGGCAGATAAAAGCAAGGCAAGAACCGTATATCCCATATATAAAATTTTAGGATAGCGAAACAACACCGTATAATCCGAAAAATACAGGACAAGCGCCAAACCTGCTCCCAAACAAAATCCGATGATCTTTTGTACTGAAAACAAAGAACTGTTCATCAAGAAAGAGGATAAAACCCCGATAGTTATCAGCCCAATGGTCAAAAAAAAAGAAGTCCGAAATCTGTTTTAGGACGATGTATACGATCCAGTTCCAATCCTACTGTTATGGGGTCGCCCATTTGTACAATAGCATGTTGAATTGCTTCCTGCCTGTTCATTCCTTGGCTAATAAAAGTGTCAACTTGATCGTCTATATGTTGCCTTAGTTCTTCAAGCACGACCTTTTGCGCACGTTTCCAGCGAATTTGCTTTTGAACCGCTGAAAGATATTCTTCGGGCGAGTTATATGCCACCTTTTTCACCTCCCGCAAGCACTTGGTTAATCGCTGTGTGATATGTTGCCCATTCTTTTTGCCTGATCTGCAGTTGAGCATTCCCTTTTTTTGTAATCCGATAGTATTTTCGAGGCTTTCCGGCCGTTGATTGTCCGTTGTATGATTCCAGGTAATGTTTTTGTTCTAACAGGTGTAGTAACGGATATAGGGTACCTGCTTTGAGTTCAAAGGTCTTGTTTGACCGCCGTGAAAGTTCTTCAATCATCTGGTATCCGTACATATCCTGTTCTTGCAATAGTTTTAAGATCAACATTTCTGTATTTCCTGTAATCGGAGACTGCTCCATACTCAACATCCTTTCATTATGTAGATCATCTATATAATTATTATATATCGACAATCTATATATGTCAAGGGGGTAGGCCATTTTGTTGTTTAAAAAAATCAAACACACAGAAAAATCTGCCTGTTTGATTTCTTTTCTATGATATAGCAAAACAGATTTTGCACTTGTGGGTTAAAAAGCGCAGTTTTGTTCCTTATTCGTTTTCGATATAACGGATGATTTTGGCCGGATTGCCTGCCACGACCGCGTTTTTAGGAACATCACGGGTTACCACGCTGCCGGCTCCGATAACGGCATTATCGCCTATGGTAACGCCCGCTAAAATAATGGAACTCCCTCCGATCCACACCCCGTTACCGATGGTAATCGGAGCGCCGGTTCCAATATTGTCCAGCCTGTCTTTCAATTGCATCGGGTGGCCAGCCGTGTAAAGTGCTACATTGGGTGCGAACAGGCAGTTGTCTCCGATATGTACCGGGGCAATGTCCAAAATAGTGCAGTTATAATTGGCAAAAAAGTTTTTTCCGATAAAAATGTGAGAGCCGAAATCACAGTAGAACGGGGGATTGATATCTGAACCCTCCCCGACAGCCCCGAATAATTGTGCCAGAATTTTTTGTTTTTCGGTTTCGTTGTCTACGTCTACGCGATTCAGTTGCTGAACCAGTTTTCTGGCGTGTATCAGCTCTTCTCGCATTTGGGGATTTGTAAGATCATAGGTAAATGCCTGGTTGGAAAGTTTATTATCTAACACGATTCTCCTCCTCTAAGATTGCGATCATTTCGTCTGGATGTTTGCAGAATGCCTGACAAGAGCCTGCCGCTTGGATCTGGTCTTTTGTCCGAAAGCCCCACAACACGCCGATTGCAAAAACATGGGCATTGTTGGCAGCTAAAATGTCGTTTTCAGAGTCCCCCACATAGGCAATTTCATCCGCACTCAGCTGCATTTCTTCTATGATTTTCAAGATCCCGGCGGGGTCCGGTTTCCTCGGGAATCCGTCACGCTGTCCGTATACGCAGCAAAAAGGGATTTGCTGAAAGTATTTTTGAATCAAAGCTTCCGTATCCGAATGGGGCTTGTTGGATAATACGGCAAGCTGGTAGTCCTTGGATAGGGTGGCCAGCATTTCTGGAATTCCCGGATAGGGAACGGTGGTATCTGCAGAGTGTTGTGCATAATACTGTTTGTATTCATTCAGAATCGGCAACGTAACCGCGTCGTCCTGAGATCCTGTTGCGCGTTCGATCAGTACTTTTGCGCCGCTTCCGACAAAGTTTTTATAATCCTGTACGGTGTATTCTTTCAATCCATGTTGATGCAAGACGGCGTTGACGCTGGATGCGATATCCTGGATCGTGTCTAACAGCGTTCCGTCCAGATCAAAGATAACTCCTTTAATTTTTTTCATTTCTTTTTCTCCGCATTTTTTGTTTTTTTCAGTATACCACACGATTTTGTAAATTGCAAGTCGGGCTTGAAAAAAAGGGAAAAAAGTGGTATACTAAATATATCTTGAAATTCGGAGGGATATCCGTGAAAGTATATGGAAAAAAAGAATGGCTTATCGCCGATTGTTATTTTGATTCTAACTGGAACAAGCAAGTCAGTCATGAGGCAATTTGCGTCTTGAACACTTCGCAGCAAAATGCAGTGATTCAAATCACGTTATTTTTCCAGGACAGAGATCCGATGACGGGCTTTGTTGCAGAATGCGGTTCCATGCGTACCCATCATATCCGTATGGATAAATTACTGAATCAGGACGGACAGCCGGTTCCGAAAGATACGCCGTATGCCGTGTTGGTAGAGTCCAATGTCGAGGTCGTATGCCAGTATACCCGGTTAGATACGGCGCAGTCTGAAATGGCATTGATGACAACAATAGCATATTAAAGGTAGGATTTGCATGATTTTTATAGAACAGACTCCGTTGGCGGGCGTGATTTTTGATATGGACGGGTTGATGTTTGATACCGAAACCGTTTATACCGAAACATGGCCGCCGGCTGCTCGTGAATTCGGGTATGAGGTGTCCAAACAGCAGGTCGTCGGCGCGATCGGATTAAACGCTGAAGCCGGCGAAGCTTATTTTAAAGGACTTTTTGGCGAAGATTTTCCGTTTTATCCAATCCGGAAAAGACGTTTGCAGCTGGCTGAGGAAAATATTCGAACCTATGGTCTTCGTCCCAAAAAAGGGTTGCACCATCTGATTGATTATTTAAAGTCCCGGCAGATTCCGATCGCCGTGGCAACGTCAAGTGATCGCGCGCGCGTGAATTGGTACATGTCTTTGGCTCAGTTGACCGATGTTTTTGATGCGGTGGTATGTGGTGACGAGGTGGAAAAAAGCAAACCCGAACCGGATATCTTTTTAGCTGCAGCGAAAAAAATAAAAGCGGATATTGGGCATTGTATTGTTTTGGAGGATTCGGAGAACGGTATCCGTGCCGCGCATCGGGCCGGTGCTTTTGCCGTCATGGTGCCGGATTATAAACAGCCGGACGAAGCTTTGCGGCAATGTACATATCGTGTTTTTTCGGATTTAGACGAAGTCTGTGATTTTTTAGAGCAACAAAATAGTAGAGGAGATGTTTGATATGTCAGAAAAAGGAGAAATAACTGTACAAACACAGCACATATTTCCGGTTATTAAACGGTGGCTGTATTCCGATAAAGATATTTTTCTTCGAGAAATTGTATCCAACGCCTGTGATGCAATTACTAAATTAAAGCACCTGGTTTCGATTGGACAAGTCAGCGGTATCGACGAAGATTACCGTGTTACGGTTACTGTAGATAAACAAGCTAAAACGATTTGCGTCACCGATAACGGTATCGGTATGAGTGCGGAAGAGGTGAAGAAATATATCAATCAAATTGCACTGTCCGGAGCGTTAGAGTTTGTTGAAAAATATGAGAATAATAATGATGACAACGACGGAATTATCGGCCATTTTGGATTAGGTTTTTATTCCGCGTTTATGGTATCCGATACCGTGGAATTACAGACAAAATCCTATACCGATGCTCCCGCTGTAAAATGGATTGGCAGCGATGAGGGAGAATTTGAACTGACCGACAGTGATCAGACAGATCGAGGTACCTCCGTCATTATGCACATTACGGATGAAGAGTCTGCATTTTTAGAAAAGTCTACGGTTTTGCAGATTTTGAATAAGTATTGTTCGTTCTTGCCTTATCCGATTTACGCTGTTTTTACGGAAGACGAAAAAGAAAAGAAAGAACCGGCAGAGTCGTCAGATGCGGAGGAAAAAACAGAGGCTAAGCCGATTAACGATACCGAGCCACTGTGGCAAAAAAATCCGTCTCAATGTACGTCGGAAGAATATGCCGAGTTTTATCGAAAAGTTTTTAACGATTATCGTGAACCGCTATTTCATATTCATATTAACGCCGATTACCCGTTGAATTTTAAAGGAATTTTGTATTTTCCGCGCATCGGCAATGCCTACGACAGCCTGGAGGGACAAGTTAAACTGTACTATAACCGGGTATTTGTGGCCGATAATATCAAAGAAGTTATCCCGGAATATTTGCTGATGCTCAAGGGGGTTCTGGATTGTCCGGAATTGCCGTTGAACGTATCGCGCAGCTATTTGCAGAGCAATACGTATGTGGCAAAGGTCTCGGCGCATATTGTAAAAAAAGTCTGTGACAAACTCAATTCTCTTTACGATACGGACTTGGAGCATTATAAAGAGTATTGGGACGATCTGAAAACGTTTGTCAAATATGCTTGCATTCGGGATCATAAGTTTTATGAGAAGGTCAAAAACGTCGTTTTATACAAAACTGTAGACGGTGAGTATGTAACTTTGACAGACTATTTAAAAACGGCGCGGGAAGCTTCTGATTCCGAGCAGAAACAAGAAAACGCCAACGAAAAAATTGTTTATTATACAACAGACACCACGCAGCAGGCCGTTTATATCAATATGTTCCGTTCTCAGGGGATTTCTGTTGTGGTGCTGGATGAAATGATTGATAATAATTTTATCACCGTTTTAGAGCAAAATGAAAAGAATATCCGGTTTATGCGTATTGATTCCAGTGCAGATGCGCTGAAAGATGCCGATTCTTCTGAAAATACGGCGTTGAAAGATTTATTTGTACGTGTCAGCAAAAACGACAAACTGAAAGTTTCTTTTACGGCATTAAAAGATGAAAAAATTCCGGCTTTGCTCAACATCGAAGAGCAATCTCGCCGTTTTGCCGAGATGATGAAAATGTATCAAACTGCCAACAAGCAGCCTTTGCAGCAATTCCCGGAGGAAGCCACCTTGGTTTTAAATACCTCCAATGCTTTAATCAAACGGTTGGAGCAGGAGTGTTCTTCAGATAAGACCAGCGATACGGCTGAAATGATGGCAAAACAGATCTATACGTTAGCGTTGGTCGGACAGCGTCAGTTGAGTGCTGAGGAGCTCAGCGAATTCTTGACAAACAGTTTTGATATTTTACAAAAGTTATAAAGTGAAATACAAATCATAAAACATTGAGGATAGGGAATCCAAATATAAACAGGCAGCAGGTATCAAGCCTGCTGCCTGTTTGAAGTGATGTCATTTTGAAAACGGATTTGTGTTAGGTCGGGATTGGCGAGTCTTATTAAAAAATGGTCTGTCTTGCTGTGGAATTGACAGGAAGATAAACAAAATAGATCCTTAAAGGTTTGGGGAGCAAACAATGAACATAACAGAGGTAAGAAAGAATAAAAAGCAATACTTGACTCTATTACTTTTGGCTGACGAGCAAGAAAGTATGATCGATCGTTATTTGAACCGAGGGACGATGTATCTTTTAGTAGACGGTGATGTAAAGAGTGAATGTGTTGTTACCGATGAGGGAAACGGGATACTTGAAATAAAAAATATCGCTACGGAACCGGCTTTTCAGGGGAAAGGTTATGGCAAGATGTTGATTGATTTTCTTGTATCAAAATACCGAGGACGGTATACCACTCTCCAAGTCGGAACGGGGGCCGGAAGTTCTGTTATTTCTTTTTACGAAAAGTGCGGGTTTGTCCCAACGCATGTTATTAAAAATTTTTTTACGGACCATTACGACCATGCTATCTATGAGAATGGGATTCAAATAACAGACATGCTTTATTTACAACGGAAATTATAACTTTCCCCATTTTCTCCTAAGTCAAATGTTAAGCCCCGTCTGCACAGATCTGTGCAGACGGGGCTTAGAGTTTTCAATCCGATTCTGGGAATGGATTTTTATGCGAGCAATTTCTTTTTCTTAATCCATGCAACCGTATCTCGAACCGTTTGATATAGGTCTCTAGGCCGATATCCTAATTCCATGGTTGCCTTATCGTGTGAAAAACGGTCATTGCTTGTTAGGGTATAGAGGGAATATTTCGTATATAAGGGCCGAATTTTTTTAAGATGCGCATACCATTGCATAAAGGGAACCGCAGCTTTGGCCATCCACATCGGCAAAACAGGAATGTGGCGTCCGCCATAAACGGCCTGGACCATATTCAGTACGTCCTTGATTTCGTAATGTCGATTCGAAAGAATATAGCATTCTCCACTGCGTCCTTTTTCTGCAGCGCTCAGACATCCTGCCGCAACATCACGTACATCTACCAGGTCATATCCGCCCCGCACACAGGCCGGTAGTTTTCCTTTTATATAATCGCTGATCAACTGTACCAGGTGATTGGATTGTGTATCGTACGGCCCGATAATCCCGGATGGCTGAACGACGACTGCATTCAATCCGCTTTTGGCTGTATCCAAAACAATTTGCGTTGCTTTTGCTTTGGTTTTTGCATATCCGCCAATGACCTTCTCGGCAGAAAAAGATTTGATTTCGGATAAAACCTGATTGTCCGGTTTTTCCGGAATGGCATGCACTGAACTGACGTAGACCAACTTCGACACGCCGAATTCTTTGCAAAGCGTTACGATATTTCGGGTCCCAATGACGTTTACATCGTACAGTCGTTTCGACATTTGGTCCGAGATATCAATCAAACCGGCCGTGTGGATCACAATAACCTGATCGGCTTGAGTGTTTTCAAATAAAGGTTTTAAACTTTCTTTTTGGGTAACGTCCCCATGATAATAAGTTAAATTTTTTTCGTTTTCTGCTGTCTCATTCGGTAGAATAAGTCCACGTATTTGAACGTTTTTCTTTTTCAGCATTCGGATCAGCGTGCCGCCGAGATGTCCGCATGCACCGGTAATTACATACAATTTGTTCATGAAAAACACGCCTCCTTCATACAAACGTATCTTGCAATCTTGGTTCAATTATAGTATAATACAGACAAAGCAAAAGTGCAATCGTCAATTTTTCTCAGTATGTGAGGATACTGAACAGAATAATCACGATTTGTTGAAAAGAGGCGATTTGTTTGAAAAAATTCACAAATGACCATCGGGCCAAAGTTACGCAAATGTTGATTCGTAAGGCTTTTACGGAATTGCTAAAACAAAAGCCGATACAAAATATTTCGATTCGGGAATTGTGTGAACGGGCCGGGATCAATCGCGGTACGTTTTACGCGCACTATTTGGATATTTATGATTTGCGGGACAGTTTGGAAAATGAGATGTACGAAAAGTTTGATCAGGCGCTAAAGGATCAATTAGCGGCCAATAAGGGGTCGGTCAGTCCGGTTCGTGTAACGGCAGAATTATTTCAGTGTCTGAAGGACCATTCTGACCTTTGCGTTGTGACACTGGGTGAATATGGTGACAAGAATTTTTTATTAAAGTTGGTCACACGAGCTCGGCAGATTGGAATGGAGAGTTATGCAAAATATTTTACTGACGTTCCTCCGCAAAAGATTGACTATTTTTATGCGTATATCAGTTCCGGCTGTATGGGCTTGGTACAAAAGTGGATTGAAGACGGTATGACGGTGCCGGTATCAGAAATGTCTTCGATGACGCAGGACATGATAGTACAGGGAATCCGGTTTTTAAAATAAAAGGAAGTTCCGTTCGGAACTTCCTTTTATTTTTTAGAAAAAGACCATAAATTAGAGATTTGCCCTTTGAGCGTATCATAGTCCCAGGTCTTTTCGCTGCGTACAATGCTGTTGGGGTCATGGACGCGAAAAACGCCGTCTTCGTATGCATAGATCACAATAAAGTGTCCTGCTTGCGTAAAATCTCCGGGTTTCATCGAGCAAATAATCGGATGCCCCAGTTGCAGCTCCTGAACCATCGCACTTTTGCTGAGTGAGATTTCTTTAGATTGAATCCCGTATGCTTTGGCACCGGCTGTCATCAAAGCCCATGCTGTTCCCGTTCCGGGAATACTGTATCCGTGCTGTTCGCTGTAATCTGCAATTTTACGGGGAGTCGCTGCACTGTTATGGGTCAGCCCGACAATCACCATAGACAGGCATGTGGGGCCGCAGGCTGTATTTGCAAAAAATCCCTCGCAGTATTCCGTGTATCCCCAACGTTTATCCCATTGCAGAAAAAAAGGATACGCACTGTCAATTTCTTCTTGCGTTAGGGCTGCATTCTGTTCGTATTGTTTTCGGTTAGGGTAATTGATTACAAAATCAAACGTTTCTGTATTGCGGACATAAAGTTTACGTAGATCTTCCGGTATTTGATCTGCTTGATTCAGAATCAGTGCCAGATTTTTATCAAATTCAGCACCGACCGGCAACGAATTGGGATCCGATATATCGGTGTCAGTTTCTGTCCCGAAAGTTGGGAATATGGGTATTCCGTAAACGGTCTGTGCAATCGTCAGCGCAGAGGCTGCAATCAAAATGAAGAGCAGTATACTGACAATCAGAATTGCCGTACGTTTCCGTTTTTGTTTTTGCTGCGCTTCGAACTTTGCGCTGCGCGTTTGTTCCATGGGAGACTGCATGAAAAATCCGTCCTTTTTGGGTATTTGTTTTATGAATATATTATACCATATCAGTCTTTAAAAATAAATTAAGATCCCTTTAATAATTGCCAAATTTCTTTAAGAATAAACAAAAAAGAGGAAAGTTTGTTATATCTGCGTCGCGGATATTTTGCTTTCCTCTTTTGTAAAAGGTTATGATATCAAGTCTGTCAGGTTGCAAGATCTCCGGTGTAATCGATAGCATTGTACAGACAGATATCAGATATTGCAATTTTTACAGGAGTTTCTGTTTTGTCTGGCATAATGCGAATTTTAAGGATTCGTTTCATGACATTTGGATATTCTGTTAAGTCTCCGGATATTGTTTTTGAGTCCGGTTCAAAAAAGGTTGCAGTCCCGACCTTAATAGAATCACGATTGGATAAAACAAAAATATCAAAAGATAGAAGGGATTCCTTTTGTTGACTTTCCGTTTGCATCGTCACGCCCAAATTGGTATATCCCGAAAAATCTGATGTTTTCAGCAAAGCGGTCGGAATTTCCAGCGGGGTATTGGTTTGTGAACTGGTTTGATATACAATCGCTTTTTGTCCATTGCGGTTCTCAATGGAAATGGAATCTGCTAACTCGGGGTTTGCATGTTTGAGAAGTTCCAACGCGTTTTCTGCATCTAAATTCAGGACACTCTGCCCGTCGTCCTGGATCGACAGCGACATACTCATTGGCCGGGTATATTGATTGGTGCCGATCTGGAAAGACATCATTTCGCAGCGTGCTTCAAACGTATAAACATAGGTGTAAACATCATAGGTTGCCGCTTCTTCTTTCTGGATGAAAACTGCATGCGACGGAGTTTGAACTTCCGCTCCCTTTTCAACATAGATTTTAATCTGTTTTTGATTGTATTTTCCATTATTTGAAAGAAGCTGTTCAGCCATTACATAATCCACGCCGTTCATGATTGTCTGTGCAATATGACTGCGCATAAGCGGGATATTATACGGTGCTTCAAAGGTGGCAAATTCTTTGGTGCTGTTGGCAAGCGCCGTATAATACGTTTCCATCGCTTGTTCCAACGTCATATCAATGCCGGTTTTATCTAAGAATTCCGCAACACGCTGTTCCAGGTAAATCAACAAATCGTAATCTTCTGTTGCATCGCGTACAGCTGTCGCGGACAGCGACGCAACCGTGATATTACGATTTAATACACCGTCTCCTTCACGTCCTAAAATCATCAGAGACCGGTCCGATTGATATGCGCCCATATCACTGACTCCATTGTCCCAGCCCTGAGCGTTTGCAATCCAGTAAAGAATGCCTTTCAGATCGTATTGTTTGGCAAACCATGCATTCATTCGTGTATTGGAGAGTTCCACGTCTTTTCCAAACGTCGGCCAAGGCGCGTCATTACAGAAATACCACCAGTAGTCACTTCCGTCTTCTTGTCTGGTTTCACGGGCTTCATCCGGATCAAAATAAGAAACAATGGGGCACCAGGTATTCGTCGTGCCTTCGGATTTGCTGCGCGGGGTAGAAGTAACCAGATTGTGAACCTTTTCATTCAGCCCATTTTCTTTTAAAAAGTCTCCAACAACTTTCATACTCTCAAACTGCTGATCGGTATGAGGTTCGTCGACAATGTAAATATACGCATTATCAAGAATGCCATACTCTTCATACATCGCAATGACTTCCAGATTGCGCTGCTTGTCGGATTCTGTCATATAAATCGCCTGATCGGCCGAGGAGAAGTTCGTGGACCCGTCCGAATGATAAAATGGGTATAACTGGCAAGCGGTATAATGCGGATGAGCGTTGATATAGGCCGCTAAATTCTGAATATAGAGCTCTACATTCTCATTCCATTGTCCAAATTTCCCAAATACTTCTGTCGCTTTGTATGGAGCCCAGAGGTTTACCTTATACTCATCAGCCAAGGCCCAGGCATCCTGTACCGCTTTCGTATATTCCTGTTCAGAATTTTCAACATTCTGCAGTCTGTTTGCAATGTCCGACGGCCAGAAATCCCAAAGTGACCGGTAAGTTGGACTTTCGGGCAATGTAATGTCCCAAACTGTTACAAAAATAGGCAGTTCAATGATGCCTTGGTCGTGTTTTAGTGTCACGGTTCCTTTATATGTTCCGGCCGGTGTGTCTGCATCCGCGGTTACATCAATTTGATAAGTTGTATTTTCTCCTGGAACCGTCGTCGTATTATTGTAGTCTTCATATTCCAGCGGAAATAATAAATACGCTTTGGGTTCTTCCGTTATGGTATCCGCATCGGATTGTGTGACCGAATAGTATTCTTTATACAGTTTTACATTTTCCGCGGGGATTACAGTTCCATCATCAGACTCCAACGAGCTGACAGACAATTTCATATTCTGATAGGTTCTGGTTGCAGAAAAAACTGTAAATTGAGCAGCTTCCGCCTCATTTTTTGCCAGTTCAATACGCAGCGTCTTATCTATTGTATATTCCGGCCGCTCGTGCAGCGTTAAGGCCTGTGTCGAACTAAGCACATAAATATCTGTTTGTGAAGGTTCGATTGAGCCAATAGCAATTCTTGCAATGATGATCACATCGGCAAGGCTTAAAATGCCGTCGGCATTCATATCGGTAATCGCTTTTTGTTCTTCGGTCGGAATAGAGGCTCCAATACAGCATCTTGCAGTTAAAACCACATCCGCAAGCGTTACGGAACCGTCCAGCGTGATATCTCCCGGATCTGATGGCGCACCAGCCGCAAATCCGACAGAAAAAGCAGATAACATCGATGCCACCAGTAAAATCGATAAAAGTCTTTTCATTGTAATCTCCTTTTTATAATATAAGCTTACTAAAATTTAAACAAATTAAAAACAAGGGAATCAAAGAATGTTTAATGTTGTTTTTGCCGATTTGGTCTGAAGTGTTTTAAAAAAGTTTCAGGTAACTAAGCCATGGTACCGAGTCTGTTGTGGAAAGGTGAATGTCCGACCCGCTGTCAAACAGAATCGTAATCCCGGTTTTTCTTAAGCATAAAAGCAGTGTGTATTGCTTGTTCGCCTTTTTAATATTAAAGTAGGCCGTGTCGAGCAAAAATTGGCTGTCCAACGCATGCAGAGCCGTAGGCGTATAAGCCAGTTGGTCTGTGTTTTGCTGTGATTTTGCCGGAGCAAACAATCCTTTTCGAATTAGCCCGGCTATTGCTTTAGAGAAGAGTTTCCCGCCATGGTCGGCGCTGAATAGACTTTCCGCAATATTGGCATATTTTTGCATTTCCAGCGTGCGGAAGCTTGTTTTGAAAAACCTTGTAATAGAAGGGTTTAATAAAGCGTTTCGTTCAAAATTAGTACGCTCTCCGCTTTTTTTTCCACTGATATCTCTGCGTATAAACAGAGTTTGTGAGGCAAGAAATGTCAGCCATTCTTCATACGTTAAGACCACTTTAAATTTATTCCTGTTTTTTTCAGTAGGTTTATAGTTTTTCAGCAATTGTTCATCAATCCAGACCGCCAGCATCTGAACAGACAAAAAAGCGTATAGGATATGAATGCCATATTGAGGGATGTTAGTATAGATATACCAAAGATTATTCAGCTGCAACGCATAAGTCAAATCATCGAAAGCTAATCGTCTGCCAAATGAAATCGTACATTCCGGACGTAAGAGGGCTTTGGATATCAAGGCACCTTCATTGGTAACCCGGCTGGGAATATCCGGTAACGTATAGACTAATTCCATGGCAGTCAAACTGTCAACCGCTTGCTCCTGCTCTTTTTTGGAAACTCCTTTAGAAATTGTGTGAGAAAGAGGGGATAGTCGATTCATCTGAAATTCAGATATTTCAACTAATTTCTTCATTTCCGCATCATTAAAAACGTAAATCATTTGTTTCTGTCCTCCTCTTCTTCGGAAAAGTCAGGCAGTTTTTTGATAATTCGCGTGTGTTGATTGTTGTGTTCTTCATAAAATTCTTTTTTTAACCGAAGCAACTGTTTAGCCGAAGAATCACTAATTTTCACTTTTGTTTCGCGGGGGAGTTTTTGCAAATTAGCATTTTCCCAGTATTCGATATCATGATCGTTTGCGCTTTTTTCAATGGCTGCCTTTGCCGTTGAGGTAAATGTTTCATCAAAATAAGATAAGTTTGCACCGCCTGCTTTGCAAAGGGCTTTCAATATATTTCCGTACTTTCCTTCTGCTGCATCAAATTGAGTTTTGTCATCGTTTTCAATATAATCGATTGTATAGCAGATTAAATCAGAAACCGTAGCAGGCAACTCTTCCTGTTGGGTATTGAGTGCATTGGTCAATTCATAGGCCGCAATCGCGCCTTCCGTTGTTTTGGTTCCCCAATAATAGGTGTTTTTGATGGCGTCATCTTCCAACGCATAGTCGTTGACTGTCAATTCTGTCTCTGCCTGCGTTTCAATTTTATCCAGAATTTTTTGATGGCTGGATTGTTGGCGAATCTCTTTTCTTTGACGACGTTTAATGGTATGCCGTTTATCTCCGCTCAGCAGCAAAACAAAGCAAAGCATGGTAAACAAAATTAAAATGAACGATAGTACTACAACGGCCGTGCTTTGTGAAACGGGGAGTTTTTCAATCGCGATTTTTCCGTCTTTTTGCATTTGCTCTAAATTGGCCATCGTTTGCCAATCTGCACAAGTACATTCGGCACATAATTTCCCGCAGCCTTTACAAATCATCATTTGAGTAGAGCCAATCATCGTATCGGACGGTTCAACATCAGAACCGCACCAACATCGGCAGGTGCATTCAGCCATTGGTTTACCGCATTTGGTACAGTCATATTTCGCGTGGTCCCGAGTTGTATCCTGATAATACTCCCGGCCGCAGATGCAGCGGTCCGGAACCGTAGCCGTGCTGGACTGTTCACCGTTCAATCCAAGGACTGAGCCGCTAAACAGGAATAAGGTGCACAGCAATAGCGATAAGATTTTTTTACCATAATCTTTCATCAGATATAAACTCCTAAAAGTGCGAAGACCGCAACAAACAGTATGATAGATACCATGCCGGACAAATAAACTTTAGATACCGGAACCAGAGGGTTGTCTTCTTTTTTTATGTGTGTAACCGAAGCGTCTGTGCAGACGCAGATCATCGCCGCAACAAAAAACGGAATATATAAATTCCATCTTAAAATCAGATTGGCATAACATGCCAGTACCGTTATCGGCAGCGTCAGCAGCCAGTTTTTTCCGCTTTCCGGAGATTCCCGGCAAATAAGAAACCATCCGGCAAATATAATAATAACAGCTAATAACGCGTAAGAAATCAGCGTTAAAATATCTTTACTGCTAAACGGAATCAGTCCGAGTGCTGCAAGAACCAGCATACAGATCAATCCCAAAACTTTAAATCCGTTGATCTGGATCATATGTTTTCTCCTATTGACGTATCAAAAATGTCCAGCCGGTCAAGCCGATTGCGCAAATCAGCGTAGAAGTGGCCAGAGCAAAATATTTTCGATATTTTGTGCCGCATAAGTTAATCGATAAAATCAGATAATAGAGCGGCAAAATCATCAGCAGAATGCCTGTAATACCAAAGGTCAGTGTTGTCCCTTTTTCCAGAATCACATTGCAGGCAAGTCCAATTAAATTGATGACTAAGGGGATTTCAAACGTAAATCCGGTCGTATACACCAAATCCAAGTAAGAGATGCGTGTTTTTGTCAGCCGGGCCAAAATCCAAATTAGGAATGCCGCTAAAAAAAGGAACGCAATCGCCGATAAAATACCAATAACTTCGTGGATCAGCGCCGTTTTTAAGTTGGAAAGTCCAATTGTATGCTTGTCCCGTTCGTCCTGCGCAAAGAACAAGGCCATCGTTGCCATTGGAATAAAAATACTTAAAAACTGTTTAAAGCCGGACACTTTTCGCAGCATCAACTGTGGTTGAACCGCGGCTTTTAAAATCAAAGTAAATCCTTTTCCGATTTTCATGATAAATCCTTTGTAATATTCATATTGGGAGAATGTATAAAAATCTATACTATATCATATCATATTTTTGGTTAAATTTCAATACTCCTGTGAAATGTTTGCGCGTAAGATTTCGTTTCTTTGGTTTGAAGATAAAAAACTATTTTTTGATGTGAAAATAACGAATCGGGGGCTTGATTATTTTGGAAAAATGGTATATAATATATTAGAAAGCGGGTCTTGCGTGATTCTGCGTTGCGAACCATGTCAGACAGGGAACTGAGCAGCATTAAGAAAATGCCTGAATGCACAGCAAGTCACTCGCTTTCTTTTATTTTACACATAACGGTGGGAAGAGTATGCATCAGGCTTTATATCGGAAGTATCGTCCTCAGACGTTTGATGATGTCATCGGTCAGCAGGCGGTTACACAGACGTTAAAAAATCAAGTAAAAAGCGGATCATTTGTCCATGCATATCTTTTTACCGGAACGCGGGGAACCGGCAAAACTACTTGTGCCCGGCTTTTGGCAAAGGCAGTTAATTGTCTGGATATGAAAGAGGGCAATCCGTGTAATGAGTGTGATATTTGCAGGGGGTTGTCCGACGGCAGTATTACAGATATTACGGAGATTGATGCCGCAACCAATACCGGCGTCGAAAGCGTTCGTCAGTTGTTGGAGAGCGTGGAATTTGTTCCGGTCTGCGCGCGGTATAAGGTTTATGTGATCGACGAAGTGCATATGCTGTCCGACTCTGCATATAATGCGCTGCTAAAAACGATAGAAGAGCCTCCTGCTTATGTTATTTTTATTTTGGCAACTACGGAAGTCAATAAAGTTCCGGCCACTATTTTATCCCGTTGTCAGCGATTTGATTTTCGCCGCGTATCCGCTGCAGAGATCGCACAGCGGATCAAGCAGATTTTGGCCGCAGAGCAGAAGGCCATGGATGAAGAGAGTATCGAATTGGTTGCCGAGTTGGCCGACGGTTCGGTGCGTGACGCGCTGTCGATTCTTGAAAAAGTGATTGATTTTGACAATATACAAGCCGTTCGCGATGTACTGGGCGTGATCGGAAAAGAGGCTGTTTATAATCTGGTTGAGTCTGCGGCTGATGCAGATATTGGCAAGATTTATACCGGTATAGCCGATTTATACAGCAATTCAAAGGATATGTCGGTTTTGTGTACGGAACTGCTGTCTTGTTTTCGCAGTTTGTTGATTATCCAAAACGTAAAAGAATACGAGCGGATTTTGGATGTGGGACAGCAGGATGGTCAGCGTTTAAAAAACCTGGCCGAAAAATACTCGCAGGACCGTGTTTTATATGCGATGCAGCAGTTACAGAATACTATACAATTTTTGTCTCGCAGTTCCGATAAGCGGGCGGATGTTGAACTGTGTCTGTTGAAGATTGCAGTTCCCGCAGTTTCGGGCGATTATGACGCATTGGCAGCCCGGATGGATGCTTTAGAGCAAAAATGGGATAGCGGGGCTGTGAACTTGCCGTCAGAGACGATTCGCAGTGCTTCGCATGCGGAACCTGTTGAGTCCCCAATACAACAGTACAAAACAAATTCTTCTGACAAGCAGACAGTTGTTCGAGTCGCAGCACCGTCTCAGCCTGAGACTTCGGCAGAGGTCAAGAAGGTCCAAGTTCCGACGGCAGCGGAATTATTTGGAAACGATGCTTTTGCAGGGGCACCTTCTGTACCGGCTTCTGACGCGGAGGAGGTTGCGGCGAAAGAAAGCCATACTATGTCGGAAGTCGGCGCACCGGCTGCCCAGCCCGGACAGAGCGGGTATCATGAGTTTTTATCGTGGTCGGATGTGTGTGCGCTTGTTTGCGAAAAAGATATGTTTTTGGGCATGTCGTTGAAAAATTCTTGTGCAGCCGTTTATCGAAATACGGAGCTGGTTGTGCTTTGTTCGGATCCGTATTTAGCTGCAGAAGTTTGTGTTCCCGGTACGTCCGATTTGATTCGAGACACATTGGAAAAAATGCGGAAGACAGGCTATACCGTTCAGGTAAAACCGGGCAGAAAGAGTGATTATATCGGGTCGTCCGACACTTACGACCATATTGAGGATAATCCGATGTTTGATTTTGAATAAAAGATAGAATGGAGAAGAGAAACATGAAAGTCAGATTACCGAACCAGGGCGGGCAGGCAGAAATGCTGAAGCGTGTACAGCAATTACAGGAAGATATGGCCAACACACAAGCCGAGTTGGAATCCAAGGAGTATGATGTCAGTTCCGGCGGCGGCATGGTAAATATTCGAATCAACGGAAAAAAAGAAATTTTATCGGTAAAAATAGATCCGACCGTTGTCACGCCTGACGACGTAGAGATGCTGGAAGATCTGTTGGCTGCGGCCGTCAATGAGGCCATTCGTTTGGTGGAAGATACCAACGAGCAAGAAATGAGCAAACTGACAGGCGGTTTAAATCTGCCGGGGTTAGGTCTGTAATATGGCGTATCAATTAACGGCATTTGACGTGCTGGCTGAACAATTTCGGAAATTGCCCGGGATTGGAGGAAAATCTGCTCAGCGATTGGCTTTTCATGTTTTGGAAATGTCGCCCGAGCAGGCAAAACAATTTGCAGACGCCATCCTCAATGCCAAAAAGACAATACATAACTGTCCGGTTTGTCAGAATCTTACCGATGCATCTGTTTGTTCGATTTGTTCTAATCCAAAACGTGACAGAAGTGTAATTTGTGTGGTCTCGTCGCCCTCGGATGTGCTTGCGGTTGAAAAGACTCATGAATTTAATGGTTTATATCATGTTTTGCATGGTCTGTTGTCTCCGTCTGATAATATTGGCCCGCAGGATATCCGCATCCGGGAATTGATTAACCGGTTGCAGGACGACGAGGTGCAGGAGATTATCCTTGCCACCAATCCCACTGTAGAGGGGGACGCGACGGCTATGTATATTTCCAAACTTTTAAAACCTGTCGGCGTTAAAATTACGCGGTTGGCTTTCGGTTTGCCGGTTGGCGGCGATTTGGAATATGCGGATGAATTAACATTGTCTCGTGCATTGGAAAACAGGAGGCAAATGTAACGTGTTGGTAAACGATCAAGCTATCGACCCGCGTCAGGCCGCGCAGTACAGCCCGTTAACGCTTGCTTATTTGGGAGATTGTGTTTTTGAACTGTTGGTCCGTGAAAAATTGGTTCTTCGAGGCAATGAACCTAACGGGCGTCTTCATTTTGAAGCCATGCAATATGTTTGTGCCAAAGGGCAATG
>WHHJ01000032.1 GCA_014872655.1 Clostridia bacterium | reverse complement strand
TGTGGCGGACTGCATTCATACCGTGAACTTCATGTGTTTGATGATAGTACCCAGGAGAAAATTGAAATTAAAATGAAAATCAAAAACGCAAATAATACTCCGAATATGAGAAATTTTGCGGTGAGCGAGGATATTGACGGGCTGAAGCAATTGATTGAGAATAACGGCGAAAACATTTTAGTGGAAAAATATCAGGAAAAATATTTGTGCCTTTATGGTGCACAGCCGTTTTTGATTGAAGAGGTTGAAAAGCTTGAAGTAGACGAAGAAAATGATCATCGATATTTTTTCTATGCCCCGCTTGTAACACTGGAGTTGATCGACAAATCAAACAGTTCCTTGCCTGTGGTAAAGAAAAAAGCCCGATTTCATCTTCCGGTTCATTTGTTGAAAGAGTTCGAGAGAAAACGCCATTATGATTATATTTTTGATCTTGATTATTCTTGCGAACTTGTTTCGGATTTTGATTTTCTTGCAGATTTTTATCGGTTTTATCGGGCCTTTAAAATGTATCAAGTGGAGATTGAAGACGGAATTTTATCTGTTACGAATACGGACACCGGGGTGACGGTACAGATTATTCCGGGGGAAGGGAATCAAATTTGGTTCCAAATCAAATGAAGGTGGATAAAAAGAGCGCCTGGGCGGAGTAAACTTGAATAGAGAACAACACAGAGGAATACGCTGGGAAAAGAATTTTGTGCAAATGATAAGTAGAGTAGGCTTTTGGACAGGGGCATTCTCTGTCCAAAAGCCCACTCTATTTTGCAATCGTTATGGAATAAAGGCACGAGGAGGATCGGAGTTTTGACAAGTTTTTCAGAAAACATGATACACAACGGGCGGTGTGGTAAAAGGCTTTATTGGCAAACAGCATTTTAAGACCTTTTGTTTGTGCCGAATTGTGACTTGTATAATAAAACCGCGTACATTTTTGCAGAAATGCACGCGGTTTTTGTTTTTTACGTTACATCGGAGGTCTGTGTCTTTTGTCGGCGTTGTTCTTGTTCCTGCCGGGAAAAAATACAGCCGCAATACGGTTGCCGATAGAGGTTGTATTGTTGGGAAAGTTCAATGGAGCGCTGGTATCCGTTTTTCTTTTTAAAGTCCGAAAACAGGTATTTTACTTGATACTTTTCTTGTAATTGCTGCCCGATTTGATTTAATTTTTCTGCGTTTTTATACGGCGAAATTGAAAGCGTCGTGGTGAAATAATCGCAATGCAGTTCTTGGGCTTTTTTGGCGCTTTCTTCGAGGCGCAGGGCGTAGCAGGCAAAGCAGCGCGCTCCGCCTTCGGGGATTTGTTCCAGTCCGCGAATTCGGTTTCGGAATATTTCCGGTTCGTAGGGAGCCTGGATAAACGAAACAGTTTTGTCCGGGTCTGTCTGGGTTAAAAAACGTTTTAATTCGTCGGCTCGTTTGATATACTCCGATTCGGGCTCGATATTGGGATTATAATAGAAATCAATAATATGAAAATGGGGACGCAGGCATTCCAGCACATAACTGGAGCACGGCGCGCAGCAACTGTGTAGTAGTAGAGTAGGCTTTTCCGTTAAGGAAGACAAGATGTCTTCCATTTTTTTTTGATAGTTTATTTTCATCCAAATCTTCCTTTCAAATTGAGTATAGCACAGCCTTTTATTTTTGTCAATAAACCGGTTTCTGACTTGTGGACAGAAACAAATTTGTTATTTGTTTAACAAAAGTATAAAATTTGCATTTAGCACTTGAAATCGGCATAAAAAAATGATATAATAACTTCAAAGCGCATAATTGGAGAAAAAATCCGTCGAAAATACGGACTTTTACATCCTTTTAACGTTATCTTAAAAATTAAATGTTTTTAGGATGTTGTCCACATTTTTATGATGTGTTTTTTTCGGAAATCTTCTGTTATGCGGCAGACAAAAATGCAGGATTTGGTTTTTGTTCCTGCAAAATGATAAAGCGAAAAATAATAGTAATAGAGGTGCAAGGTTATGACAAAGAATGCAGCTGTGTTGAAATGGCTGGAAGAAATGAAAGCCCTTGTAAAACCCGATGAGGTTGTTTGGATCGACGGTTCGGAAGAACAGGCCGAGAAACTTCGTCAAGAGGCTTGTAAAACAGGTGAACTGATTAAATTGAATCAGGAGAAGTTGCCGGGATGCTATCTGCATCGGACAGCCATCAATGACGTGGCTCGTGTAGAGAACCGGACATTTATTTGTACAAAGAAAAAGGAAGATGCCGGTGCAACCAACAACTGGTGTGATCCGCAGGAAATGTATGCGAAGTTGTACAAATTGTATGACGGATCTTATCAAGGACGTACGATGTATGTAATTCCGTACTCGATGGGTGTTATCGGATCTGAGTTTTCTAAAATCGGTATTGAATTGACGGACTCTATTTATGTTGTACTGAACATGCTGATCATGACCCGTGTCGGAACAGCTGTTATGGATGCTTTGGGTGACAACCCGGATTTTGTAAAGGGTCTGCATGCAAAGAAAGACTTGGATGAAGAAAATCGTTATATTGTGCATTTCCCCGAAGATAACACGATCATGTCTGTAAACTCCGGATACGGCGGAAACGTTTTGTTGGGTAAAAAGTGCTTTGCTTTGCGTATTGCTTCCTACCTTGCAAGAAAAGAAGGCTGGTTGGCAGAGCATATGTTGATTTTGGGTATTGAAGACCCGACCGGCAAAACTCGTTATATCTGTGCTGCATTCCCGTCTGCTTGCGGTAAAACCAATCTGGCGATGTTGATTCCGCCGGAGATTTACCGTGAAAAAGGATACAAAGTATGGTGTGTGGGCGACGATATTTCCTGGTTGCGTATCGGACCTGACGGCCGTTTGTGGGCAATGAATCCGGAAAACGGGTTCTTCGGTGTTGCTCCCGGAACCAACTTGAAATCTAACCCGAACGCATTGCATACAACAGAAAAAGATACGATCTTTACCAATGTGGTTCACAATTTGGATGACAATACTGTTTGGTGGGAAGGCTTGACCAAGACTCCGCCGACCAACGCGGTAAACTGGAAAGGCGAGAAATGGGATTACACCAAGGGCGAAAAAGGTGCTCATCCGAACTCTCGGTTTACGGCAAAAGCCAAAAATTGTCCGTGCATTTCGAAAGAATTTGATTCTGCAACCGGTGTTCCCATCGATGCGATCGTCTTTGGCGGACGTCGTGCAAAGACGGCTCCGTTGGTATATCAATCTTTTGATTGGAACCATGGTGTTTATGTTGGTTCTGCGATGGCTTCCGAAACCACGGCTGCAGCAGCCGGTGCGGTAGGTGTTGTTCGCCGTGACCCGATGGCCATGCTGCCGTTCTGCGGATATAACATGGGCGATTATTTTGCACACTGGATTGAAATGGGTAAAAAGATTCCTCATGCGCCGAAGATCTTTAACGTAAACTGGTTTAGAACAGACGATGAAGGGAACTTTATCTGGCCGGGATTTGGCGACAACATGCGTGTTTTGATGTGGATTCTGGCACGTTGTGATGGAACGGTAGATGCCGTTGAAACGCCGATCGGATACATGCCGAAACCGGAGGATATTAACATTGAAGGACTTGAGTCGGAAGGCGTAACGCTGGATGTGATGAAAGAGTTGCTTTCTGTTGATAAATCCTTGTGGAAAGAGGATATTAAAGGCGTAAAAGAATTTTATGCAAAAATCGGCGACAGAATGCCGAAAGAATTGTATGACCAATTGGCGGCATTTGAAGCTCGTTTGGATCAGTAATATGATTTCAATAAAAAAGGGACTCGCTGAGAGTCCCTTTTTTAATTGTAAAAAACAGGAACGGTTATTCGGGAAATTTAACATAAACTAAGGTTGGGAAGAAAATATACTTTAAGGAGTTTTTTTGTATGAATTTACCCGAAACTGATTTTTCAGTGACGAAGAAATATTGCCCGGTGATTCGCCGAAATGTTGCAATAAAAGTACATCATCAACAGCAAAATAGAGAAGAGTGTCTGGATTGCGGTCATTGTAAACAATGCAAAAATGAATATCTGAATAAAAACAGCGCTGCCCAATAACGGCAGCGCTGTGCTGTATCCATGTTTTATTTTCTGTCCGTAAGTTTGACATAATCCTGTGGTGTGATGATGCTTTTGTATGCTGGACGGATGATCTTGCCTGCGCATAAAAGTTCTTCTAACCGGTGTGCGCTCCAACCCACAATACGGGAAATCGCAAAGATCGGCGTATATAACTCCGGCGGAAGCCCTAACATGTCGTACACCAGGCCGCTGTAAAAATCGACGTTTGCGCTGACACCTTTGTAGATCTTCCGCTTTTCGGATATGATTTGCGGTGCCAGACGTTCTACTGTGGAATATAATTCAAATTCAGCTAACATGCCTTTTTCTTCGGATAAACTCTTAACAAATCCGCGCAGAATATCGGCTCTGGGGTCCGAAAGAGAATAGACGGCATGGCCCATACCGTAAATGAGTCCTTTCTGGTCGAACGCCTTTTTCTCCAACAAATCGGATAGATAGGCCTTGATTTCGTCTTCATCTTTCCAGTCTTTGACACACTGTTTCATGTCCTCAAACATCTTAGAGACTTTGATATTAGCGCCGCCGTGCCGAGGACCTTTTAACGAGCCTAATGCAGCGGCTATCGTTGCGTAAGTGTCCGTCATCGAAGAGGTGACAACATGGGTGGTAAAGGTGGAGTTGTTTCCGCCTCCGTGTTCTGCATGCAATACCAAGGCAATATCAAGAATCTGCGCTTCTAATTTGGTGTATTTACTATCGGGGCGCAGCATGCTTAAAATGTTTTCTGCCGTGGATTTTTCTTTGACCGGAGGATGGATGTATAAACTGTTCCCGCCGTGATAATAACTATGTACCTGGTATCCGTAAACGGCTAATACCGGGAATAGTGAAATCAATTCCAAACTTTGTCTGAGTACATTTTCAATGGATGTGTCGTCTGCATTGTCGTCATAGGCATATAACGCCAGAACACTGCGGGCAAGCGTATTCATCATGTCTTTGCTGGGAGCGGCCATGATAATGTTCTTCACAAAACCGGGAGGCAGCTGACGATACTCGCCCAATATATTACGAAACGAGTCTAATTGCGTGCTGTTGGGCAAAGACCCGAATAAAAGTAAATAAGCCGTCTCTTCAAAACCAAAGCGGTCTTCTTGGATAAATCCTTTTACCAGATCTTTTACATTGATTCCACGATAGGTTAGAATACCTTCGCAGGGAACTTCTACGCCGTTTTCCACTTTAGAAGAAATGATCTCTGATATCTCGGTCAGCCCGGTTAATACCCCTTTTCCGTTGAGGTCACGCAGCCCTCTTTTAACATCATACTTGGTATATAAATCGGGGCTGATTGCATTGTTTTTACAGAGTTTAGCCAATTCCGTTACTTCGGGTATAATGTCTGCATAATTTTTAATCATGTCAATCCTCCTAAACTGTGTTGTATTTGCTCTAACGCATGGATAATGGCCAGTTTCCCTGACGGATAGGTTAATCCACCCTGAAAATAGGCACGGTACGGGGGCTTGATGGGAGCGTCCGCAGAAAGCTCGATGGACGCGCCGCTCACAAAGGTTCCTGCTGCCATGACAACTTCATCCTGATATCCGGGCATCGCCCAGGGCTCCGGAGTGACAAAGCTGTCAATGGGAGAGGAATATTGAATGCCCTGCATAAAGGCCAATAACGGTTCTTTTTGACCGAAAATAATCGATTGGATAATATCTTCGCGAATTTCTGTCGGCAGCGGAGATACTTCGTACCCGGCTGCTTGAAAGAGTCCGGCTGCAAAGACCGCCGTTTTGAGCGCCTGGGCTGTGATGTGCGGCGCCATAAAAAATCCCTGATATAGATACCGCAATTGATCCAGTGTTGCGCCGCATTCTTTGCCGATGCCAACCGAAGTCAGCCGGCGTGCACACAGATCAACATACTGTTTTTTGCCTGCAATATATCCGCCTGTTTGTGCCAATCCACCGCCTGGATTTTTTATTAATGAGCCCGCAATGATGTCTACGCCAAGCGTAGTGGGTTCTGAGGTGCGAACAAATTCTCCGTAGCAATTATCTGCAAAAATACAGACGGGTCGAACCTGTTTTACGGTATCGCAAATCTGTTTAATTTGTTGCGGCGTTAAGGTCTTTCGTTGAGAATAACCGCGGGAACGCTGCATAAAAACCATTTTGATGCTGGGGTCTGCAAGAAGTTGCTGCTGGATTTGTTCCAGATCCGGATCTCCCGAAGGAAGCAGTTCGATTTGCTTGTACCGGATCCCAAAATCTTTAAGGGAACCTCTGCCGTCTTCACCGCTGACGCCGATGGTTTCTAATAAAGTGTCATAAGGCGCCCCTGTAACAGAAAGGAGAGTGTCTCCCGGTCGTAAAACAGCGTAAAAAACGGTGGCAATGGTATGGGTTCCGTTGACAAACTGGTGTCGCACAAGAGCGTCTTCGGTCTCAAAAACCTGTGCATAGATTGCATCTAACGCATCTCTGCCGTGATCGTCATAACCGTATCCGGTGGTTCCGTGCAGCATCGGTTCGGAGATTCTATGCTCGTGAAAGGCTGCGAGAACTTTTTGTGTATTATATAAACTGACTCGATCAATTTCATGAAATATTTCTTGGGCTTGTTGTTCAATTTTTTCTGCAAGTTGTAATGTTTGGCTTTGCATGGAAAAACCTTTCTATCATTTGATAAAAATCAATAAAGATGATAAGTATATTTTACTACATTTTGGAATGTAAGTCAATATGTGACATATTTATGCCGAAAAGTTTTTTGTGATTTGTGCAGGCAAAGTCTCCAGGATCTTGGAAAATATTCCAAATTGTATTGACTTGCATCAAAAAGGGTTGTATAATATGGTTATTAAACTTGAAAAAGGAGTTTTTGTTATGGCGAAAGTAATTGTGACAGCCGACAGCACTTGTGATTTATCTCCACAGCTGGTTCAGCTTTATGATATAAAAATTTTACCGCTTTGGGTAATTGTTGGGGAGAAATCTTGCAGAGACTGTGTAGATATCTTTCCTGCTGATATTTTTGAGTATGTTTCTAAAACGCATAAATTGCCCAAAACAGCAGCTCTTTCAGTCGGTGAATATGCGGAAGTTTTCCGTCAGTATAAACAGGATGGATATGATATTGTGCATATCAGTATCAGTTCTTATTTTTCAAGTACATGTCAAAACGCCGTATTGGCGGCAGAAGAGTTTGACAATGTATATGTTGTAGATTCTTATAATTTATCTACGGGCAGCGGACATATTGTGCTGGAAGCGGCGATGAAGGCCAAAGAGGGCAAGATGTCTGCAAAGGAAATTGCAGAGTACGTGAACTTGTTGGTGCCAAAGGTAGACGCCAGTTTTGTGGTAGATACTCTGGAGTATTTACATAAAGGCGGCCGTTGTTCTGCGGTAGCTGCGTTAGGCGCAAATATTCTGAAACTTCGTCCATGCATCGAGGTAAAAAGTGGCAAAATGGGTGTTGGTCGTAAATATCGTGGAAAAATGAAAGATGTTATTAAGTTGTATATTGAGGAACGGTTGACTCAGCCTGGGGTGAAGTATGTCCGTAATCGCGCGTTTGTAACGCATACTTGCGTGACAGAGGGGCTTGCCGACTATGCCTGTGAACTGGTTCGGCAGTATGATTTATTTGACGAAATTATACAAACTACTGCAGGTTGTACAGTTTCTGCACATTGCGGACCTGACACGCTGGGCGTTTTGTTTTTGACGGAATAAGATGCATCGGTTGTTTTTTGAGGTTCCTGCAGACGCAGATGAGATTACGGTGACTGGTGAAGAATTGCGGCACCTGCAGGTTTTGAGATTGCGTGTAGGGGAATCTATTTGTATCAGCGACGGGCAGAATTTTTTATATGACGGGACCGTTGTGCAGACGGCAAAGGATTTTGTTCGTTTTTCTTTGAGCAATCGTCAGCCGATCACGCAGCAAAGATCGGGGATCGTGTTGTTTCAGGCTTTGTGCAAAGCCGATAAAAACGAGTTTATTGTGCAGAAAGCTGTGGAGTTGGGCGCAGACGAAATTGTCTTTTTCGGCAGCCGTAACTGTGTGTCGAAAATAGAGGGGAAGGCAGAACAAAAATTGGTTCGATGGAATCGGATTGCAAAATCTGCGGCGGAGCAGACCGGCGCGGATCGTATTCCGGAGGTGAACTATATTTCCGATTTTGAGCAAATGCTGCAAGCTGCCTGTGTACAAAAAACAAAGTTGTTTTTTTATGAGCATGCTCAGCAGAAGTTGTCGCAGTATTGGCAAAGTGTGAAGGATCCGGAAACGGTTGCCGTTGTGATTGGCAGTGAAGGCGGTTTTACGGAAGAAGAAGATGCGTTAGCTCAGCAAAGCGGCTTTGCCTCGTTGTCGTTGGGAAAACACATTCTTCGGGCTGAAACGGCGCCGATTGCTGTGTTATCAGTACTTTCCGCGTATAAAGGCTTGATGTGATAAAGAATGGAAAAGATAAAGATCCCGCAGATTTGCCACGGGTGAAAAAGGAAGTATTTTAGAAATGATGGTGTAACCTCAGTGATATGGGGTTACACTTTTTCTTTATGTGAATTTTTTATAAGTTCTTTATGTTTTATTTTTCGATATTTTTATCACTATTTCAACATATATGATTGATAAATTGTCATTAATCTGCTATAATAGAATAAATAATTTGCTCTTTGTGTTTACCAGTTAAGAATGTACTAAAGGAGATTCAATATGGTTGTTAAATATAATAGACTGTGGAAAATCCTAATTGACAAAAAAATGAAAAAGAAGGATTTACAGGAGATGGCCCATTTAACTCGTTATCAAATGCTCAAGCTCTCAAGAGATGAAAATATTACTACTGACGTTGTGGGTCGTATTTGCAAGGCACTTCAATGTTCACCAGATGATATCATGGAATTTTTTGATGAGTAAAATAAAATTTAATTAATAATTTAATTAAATCAGGTGATTGAAGATGGAACTTATAAATAATACTACAAAAACTTTAAAGGATGATTTATCGATAGAAATAAAAAAGGGTAGTAAACTGTCTATTGCAGCAGCTTGCTTCTCTATATATGCCTTTCAGGAGCTTAAAAAACAGCTTACTTCTATTGATGAACTACGCTTTATTTTCACATCACCTACTTTTGTTGCCGAAAAAGCTAAAAAAGAAAAAAGGGAATTCTACATTCCTCGTCTTTACCGGGAACGCAGTCTGTATGGAACGGAGTTTGAAGTTAAGCTTAGAAATGAACTTACCCAGAAGGCTATTGCAAAAGAATGTGCTGATTGGATAAAAGAAAAGGTCATTTTTAAATCTAACATTAGCGATAAATCCATACAAGGACAGCTTGTTGTAGACCATGTGGGATATACCCCTATCAATAATTTTACCACAGTTGAACTTGGCTGCGAAAAAGGAAATGTCATAAGCACAACAATCGTAAAAGATCAATCTCTTGCACAAACGCTTATCAGAGATTTTAATGAAATATGGAATGATAAACGGGTTCTTCAGGAAGTGACCGATGAAGTAGTAGACAGTATTATAGCAGCATATCAGGAGAACTCTCCCGACTTTATTTATTTCGTGACACTTTATAATATTTTCAACGAGTTTTTAGAAGATATCTCTGAGGATGTTCTCCCTAATGAAGCGACTGGCTTTAAGAACAGTAAGATTTGGAGTATGCTTTATAATTTCCAAAAAGACGCAGCTCTTGCCATTATCAATAAGCTTGAAAAATTTAATGGATGCATTCTTGCAGATAGTGTTGGTCTGGGTAAAACTTTCACTGCGCTTGCTGTGATAAAATATTATGAAAACAGGAACAAATCCGTTTTGGTTTTATGTCCTAAAAAATTGACCAACAACTGGAATACCTATAAAGATAATTATGTAAATAATCCTATTGCATCTGATAGGCTTCGCTATGACGTTTTGTATCATACTGATTTGAACCGTACACACGGAAAATCTAATGGGCTTGATTTAGATAGATTAAATTGGAGTGCTTACGATCTTGTTATAATTGATGAGTCTCATAACTTTCGTAACGGAGGAAAACTTAACGGAGAGGAAAATGAAAAGGAAAACCGTTATTTGAGATTGCTAAATAAGGTTATCCGAAAAGGTGTGAAGACAAAGGTTCTGATGTTGTCGGCAACGCCGGTTAATAATAGGTTTAATGACCTTAAAAATCAGCTTGCACTTGCTTATGAGGGCAATACTGACTACATAGATGAAAAGCTGAATACCACTCGTTCTATTGATGAGATTTTTAAAAATGCGCAGAGAGCTTTCAACGCTTGGAGTAAATGGGCACCGCAGGGTAGGACGACTGAAAACTTGTTAAAAATGCTCGATTTTGATTTCTTTGAAGTGCTGGACAGCGTTACGATTGCACGTTCGAGAAAGCACATTCAGAAATATTATGATACGACCAATATTGGTACATTCCCTACAAGGCTCAAGCCTATTTCTTTAAGACCTCAGCTTACGGACTTGAAAGAAGCAATAAACTATAACGAGATATTTGAACAACTTATGTTGTTGTCCCTGACGATTTATACGCCGACGCACTACATTCTGCCCAGCAAGATGGAGAAATATGCGGAGTTGTACGAGGATAATAAAGTCAATGTCGGATTTACGCAAGCAAACAGAGAGCAAGGGATTCGCCGCTTAACTGCTATTAACCTCATGAAGCGTATGGAAAGCTCTGTGTACTCGTTCAATCTCACCTTGAAACGAATTAAGGATTTGATTGACAGCACAATCCAAACTATAGATACTTATGATCGTTCTTCAGCAGTTCAGTTGGATCTTACTGACATAACCGATATAGACGAGTACGACAGCGATGATCAAAACGGCGATGAGCTGTTTACTTTCGGCAGGAAGGTTAAAATTGACCTTGCGGACATGGATTATAAGTCTTGGAGAAACAGCCTTGCAAAAGATGCAGAGATTTTAGAGCTTCTAACCTTGATGATCGGCGATATTACTCCCCAGCACGATTCTAAGTTGCAAGAGTTATTCAAAGTAATTCGTAATAAATTGGAACACCCGATTAACGCTGGGAACAAGAAGATTATTATATTTACCGCTTTTGCGGATACTGCCGGATATTTATATGACAATGTAAGCCGGTATGCCAAAGAAAACTTTGGGTTGAACACCGCAATGGTATCTGGTACGGTAGAGGGGAAAACGACTGTTCCAAAACTCAAGAGTGACTTGAATACCGTTCTGGCTTGTTTTTCTCCGATATCAAAGGACAAGCATCTGCTTATGCCAAATGATGATACAGAGATCGATTTTTTGATTGCCACGGACTGTATTTCTGAAGGTCAGAACTTACAGGACTGTGATTATTTGATTAACTATGACATACATTGGAACCCCGTGCGCATCATACAGCGTTTTGGCAGAATTGACCGCATCGGCAGTAAAAATGCATATATCCAACTTGTAAACTTTTGGCCGGATGTTACGCTTGATGAGTATATCGACTTAAAGGCAAAAGTCGAAACTCGTATGAAGATTGTGGATATGACTGCCACGGGCGACGATAACCTTTTGAGCGATGAAGAAAAAACAGACCTCGAATACAGAAAATCACAGTTAAAGCGGCTGCAAGAGGAAGTCGTGGATATTGAAGATATGACAACGGGTATTTCGATTATGGATCTGGGTTTGAACGAATTCAGATTGGACTTGCTAGATTATGTCAAAAAGCATGACGATCTGGATAAAACTCCGTTTGGACTGCACGCCGTGGTTGCTGCAAGTGAAGAACTACCGGCAGGCGTTATTTATGTTTTGAAAAATCGTTCAAACAGTGTAAATATTGACAATCAAAACCGTCTGCACCCATTCTATATGGTTTATGTCAGCAATGAGGGTAAGGTCATTTGTGATCATCTATCGCCAAAGGATATGCTTGATAAGATGCGTTACCTTTGCAAAGGAAAGACGGAACCAGATACCCGCCTTTGCAAAGAGTTTAACCAAGAAACTCGCGATGGCAAGGATATGAGTCCGTTTTCAAAGCTGCTTGGCGACGCTATTGCATCGATTATCGAAGTGAAAGAAGAAAGTGATATGGATTCTTTCTTGAGCGGGGATCAGGTAAGTTTTTTGTCAAATGAAATGAAAGGCTTGGACGACTTTGAACTGATTTGTTTCTTAGTCGTCAGATAAGGAGGCGCCGATGCTTGGATTACCAAAGAACACGGAGTTGAACAAGCAACTTCCTAAAAAAGCCATTTATGCTAAATTTCAAATGAATACTGCGGCAAGAGATAAAATTGACAGCGATATAGCGCGAATTGCCATCGTGAATGAGGTGTCACCGACGAGAGTTAACATTGCCCCTGGAGAAAAGGTAACAGGCTTTTATGTGCTTTTAGTAACGCTGAAAAAGCGTGACTTTGATGAGAAAAACATCATTACTTTATCAAATCTAATTCCGCAAAAAATGGTAATGGTTTTGGAATATGACAATCAAGCAAAACTTGTCGTTTTTCATACTAAACTCATGCAGTCAGAGTGGGTTGAGAAAGAGAAACTCTCGCTTGAACTGAAAGGGCTAAACTTGGACACTGTATGGGAAAATATCATTGTCCAAATCGGCGGATTGACCGTGGAACAGGGGCATTCCCTTGATGAACAGATTATCATTGATGAACAACGAAACAAACTGCAAAAAGAAATTGCACGGCTGGAAAAACTTGCCCGCGCGGAAAAACAACCGAAGAAGAAGTTTGAGTTGGTGCAGGAAATTAAAAAATTGAAAGGAGTATAATTTCATGGCAAGAAAAAATATATTCCAGTTAGTAGAAGAAAATTATAATATTCAAGAGGAAATAATAAAAATCAATAAACTATTTTTTAACAAAGATTATTTTGAAAATTGCTTTAACGAAGAATATAGGTATGGTTATTCCGGCTATAGTTTCAAAAGGCTTTTAAACAACTATCTGTTTATGGATTGGAAATACCGTGGCACTTGTATGAGTTTAGATGAATATTTTAAACGTGTTAGTGCTCATATTTCAAATGAAAAAGAAAATAGTGAAAGTATAATAATAAATAATTTAGAGGTGATGGAAAATTTCATTAAATTATTTTCAGACAATGAAGACGAATTGCTTAACGAGCATGCAATTCAATGTACTGATGACTTTAAATCAGTATTCTGTAAATTGATAAATACTCTTGAAAAGAAAATGGGATTGATAGCGCATGAATATGAAGATAAAATTATCCTATGTCCCAAAGATGCTCCCCTCGAGCAAGTTATTCAATTATGTGATGATGAAGATGTTCAATGGGAATTAATACGTTATGTACGAGAAAATTTATCCTTGGCAGAAAAAAGGAAAACTCTTGCCTATCTTGCTACCAATTTATACATTGAAGAAGATTGCACTGAAAAAGAGGAGCCTATTAAAAGCTTGGTTAAACAATCAACGAATATATTAAATAATTTACAAATAAGGCATAATAATCGGACCGGAAAATGGGAAAACAAAGTGCTTGAAAATCTCGATGAGAATGAGGCTCTTTCATTATGTGATATGTTATATAATGAAATGTTAATTATTGTTCTTTTAAGAAGAAATAAAAAATATGAAGAAATATATGATGATTTTAATAAAAAACAAAAAGAAGAAAAATTAAGAAAGCAGGAGGGTAAAAAGATAAATGGACAAGCTGAAAATGCAAACAGCAAATAAAGCTGATGAAAATTATAAAAAATTGGCAGAGATGTTCCCGAACGCCGTGACTGAGACGATCGACGAAAATGGTGAGGTCGTTCGTGCGATTGATAAAGATGCGCTGATGCAGGAAATCAATACAAAGGTTGTGGACGGTAAAGAGGAACGCTATCAGTTTACTTGGCCGGACAAAAAGAAGTCTGTCCTGCTGGCAAATGCGCCGATCAATAAAACCCTCCGCCCCTGCAGGGAAGAAAGCGTTGACTTTGACAATACCGAAAACCTCTATATTGAGGGCGATAATCTGGAAGTGTTGAAGCTGTTGCAGGAAACTTATCTGGGAAAAATCAAGATGATTTATATAGATCCGCCGTATAATACGGGGAATGATTTTGTCTATAATGATGATTTTACGATTAGTATTTCTGAATATTTAGCAAATAGTGGGCAATATGATGAAAACGGAAATCAAATGGTGCAGAATACTGAAAGTAATGGACGATTTCATACTGATTGGCTCAATATGATTTATCCTCGCCTCCGTTTAGCCAAAAATTTGCTTACAGAAGATGGTGCTATTTTTATTTCCATTGATGAAAATGAAGTGAACACACTAAAAAATGTTTGTGATGAGGTGTTTGGTAGAAGCAATTTTATAGCAGAAATGATTTGGGCGGCTGGAAGAAAAAATGACTCAAAATATATTTCTGTTTCTCACGAGTATATTTTATGTTATTTTAGAAATTTTGATTATATTAAAGAAAATAAAATTATATGGAGAGAGAAGAAACAAGGATTAGATGACATTTATGCTAAGTATGAGCAGTTAAAGCGAACATATGCAAACGATTATGAAACGATGACAAAAGAATTAAAGAGATGGTTTGCAAATCTTCCAGATGGTCATCCTGCAAAGGATCATTCTCATTATAATAAAGTAGATGAAAATGGTGTTTATTTCTCAGATAATATTTCGTGGCCGGGAGGCGGCGGACCGAAATATAATATTTTGCATCCAATAACCGGAAAGCCTGTAAAAATTCCTTCAAGGGGTTGGCTAACGAATGAAAAAACGATGAAAGAATGGATTGCACAAGGAAGGGTCGCATTTGGAAAAGATGAAAACGGAGTGCCAACGCTGAAATCATATCTAAGAGATAGGGAATTTAGCGTTCCATATAGTGTTTTCTATAAGGATGGTCGAGTAGCTTCTAAGCGACTCGCTACTCTTCTGGGAGATAAAGTTTTTGAAAACCCTAAAGATGAGGAAATCATTAAAAGAATAATCGAATTCTGCGGAGTTTCCGATGGAGATTATATATTAGACTTCTTTTCAGGTTCAGGTACAACCGCTCACGCAGCCTTTTTGGCAAATGTTGAACAAAATATGAGGTGCAATTTCATACTTGTACAACTGCCGGAGGAAATATCTGAGAAGACAGCAACATCTGAAAAAAGCAAAAAAGTCGCCAGAAGTGCGATGGCATTGTGTGATAGTTTGGGCTTACCTTACACAATTTGTGAAATTGGCAAAGAGCGTATTCGGCGTGCCGGAGCGAAAATCAAGGAAGAAAATCCATTGACTACACAGAACCTTGATACTGGCTTCCGTGTTTTAAAATGTGACAGCACTAATATGAAGGATGTTTATTATAATCCTGCCGAGTATGAACCGAGTCTGTTCAGCACTTTGACCGATAATATCAAAGAGGACAGAACGCCCGAAGATTTGCTATTCCAAGTTATGCTTGATTTGGGCATACTTCTTTCAAGCAAGATTGAGGAAACAGTTATTGACGGTAAAAAGGTGTTTAATGTTGCGGACGGTTTCTTAATTGCCTGCTTTGATGAGAATGTGACGGAAGAAACTATAACCGCTATCGCAAAGCAAAAGCCTTATTACTTTGTAATGCGTGACAACTCAATGGCTTCCGACAGCGTGGCAACCAACTTTGAGCAGATTTTTGCCACATACAGTCCGGACACAGTAAGAAAGGTGTTATGATGGCACAATGTTCACAAAACACGGAAAGGTTTATAGAACAATATTGGGAATACTTTAAAACACTTCAAGATGATTTTTTAGCAACAGTAAGATATGTTTCTATTGATGAAGATAATTTTGAAACATTTTCTGTAGAATATAATAGGCTCTATCAAGCAATTTGCAGTGAGATCGATGTTATTGCTAAACGACTTTGTAAATTATTTGGAGATCTAAATGCAGATAAAATTTCTCATTATTGTCAAACAATTACATCACATTGCCGGACTTTTGTTGATGAAGAAATTTGTATCAATATCGGACATTCCTTTAGAATAAAGCCATGGGATAAATGGAAAAGTTATTCCAGAGATAAATCAGATGATCCTGAATGGTGGACTTTATACAACAAAGTAAAGCATAACCGCCAGTCGTTTTGTACAAATCGCAATTCTAAATGGAATAACAAACCATACTATAAGTGTGCTACGCAACAAAATGTTTTATTTTCATTGGCCGGGCTGTTTGCATTAGAATTTTATTGTTTGCTTTTAATCTGCAAGCAAGATTGTGTTGCAACTGATCATGAAGCTAATTCCATATATAATTCTATGCTACCGTTATTTTCTTCAAAACTGTTTAATATGTCGTCGTGGTATGGTTGTCAATTGGGTTTTATCGGAGAATACATCGACAAGAATATTATTGAAAAGGAGATAGTTAAACATCGAATAACAATATAGGAGGTGAGCATAGATGAAATTTAATTTCAAAATACAGCAATATCAGACTGATGCCGTAGGCACTGTTATCAAGGTTTTTGACGGACAAGGTTTTTACGATAAAATCAGTTATATTCGTGATCTTGGCAAAATGAATACTAAAGACTACCAAATACAGCTGAATATTACGGATGAAAATGATTTTGCAAGCGATACCGGTTATAAAAATGAACTTGTGGAGCTTTCGGACGATCAGCTTTTACACAACATTCAAAAGCTGCAAGGTGAAAACAATATTAAGCAGTCCTCCTCTCTTATCAAGGATTTAGGTAGAGTCAGCCTTGATATTGAAATGGAAACCGGAACAGGTAAAACTTATGTCTATATCAAGACCATGTTCGAGTTGAATAAGCACTATGGCTGGAGTAAGTTTATTGTGGTAGTGCCAAGTATTGCCATCCGTGAAGGGGTAAAAAAATCTTTTGAAATAACCGCTGATCACTTTATGGAGCATTATGGGAAAAAGGCTCGTTTCTTCATTTACAATAGCTCGAACCTGAATCAGCTTGATAACTTTTCGCAAAGTTCCGGTATCAATGTGATGATTATCAATACACAGGCATTTGCTTCATCTCTCAAAGAGGATGGCAGAAGCAAGGAAGCTCGTATCATTTACTCCAAGCGTGACGAGTTCGGTTCCCGTCGTCCGATTGATGTAATTAAGGCGAACAGGCCGATTCTTATTTTGGACGAGCCGCAGAAAATGGGTGGAGAGGTCACGCAAAAGGCTTTGAAGAATTTTAATCCGCTTTTCAGCCTGAACTATTCCGCCACACACGCCAAACAACATAATCTGATCTATGTGTTGGATGCTTTGGACGCTTTTAATAAAAAACTTGTTAAAAAGATTGAAGTCAAAGGGTTTGAAGTCAAAAATTTCAGAGGTACAGACAGTTATCTGTATCTGGAGCAGATTGTGCTTTCCAGCAAAAAGCCGCCAATGGCAAAAATTGAGTTGGAAATCGGCTACAACAAGTCGATTAACCGAGAAACACGTATTCTTGATGTTGGTGCTGACCTTTACTATGTTTCTCAGGAAATGGAGCAATACAAAGGTTATATTATTTCCGAGATTGATCCACTTCGAGGGACAGTAACCTTTACCAATGGTGAAGTGATCAAAGCCGGTGATGTAGTGGGGGATGTCTCCGAAAAAGATATGCGTCGTATTCAAATCAGAGAGACCATCCTCTCTCATTTTGAGAAAGAGGAAAAGCTTTTCAATAGGGGCATCAAGTGTCTTTCTTTATTCTTTATCGATGAGGTTGCAAAGTATCGCCAATATGATGAAAATGGCGACAAACGGCTTGGTGAGTATGGCGTGATGTTTGAACAAGAATATCTCAATGTGTTGAATGAGTATTTAACGCTTTTGGACACCCCTTATCAAAAATATCTTAGATCTACTTGTAGTGATATCAGCGCGGTACATAAAGGTTATTTCAGTATAGACAAAAAGACTGGACATAGTATTAACAGCCCGCTAAAGCGTGGGGGAGAGTTTTCTGATGATCCTTCTGACTACGACCTTATTTTGAAGGACAAAGAGCGATTACTCTCTTTTGAAGAACCCACAAGATTTATTTTTTCTCACTCTGCTTTGCGCGAAGGTTGGGATAATCCGAATGTGTTTCAAATCTGTACACTGAAACATTCTGACAGCAATACTGCTAAACGACAAGAGGTTGGTCGTGGGCTGCGACTTTGCGTCAATCAATCCGGCAACAGAATGGATATAGAAACCTGTGGGGAAACCGTTCACGACATAAATACTTTGACTGTTATCGCCAGTGAAAGTTATAGGACCTTTGTTTCTGATTTGCAGGCGGATATCAAGTCTGTTCTTTACGACAGACCGACCGTTGCTACCAGCGAATACTTCAAAGGCAAATATGTTAAAGTGGATGATGTGCCGACTCTCATTGATGACACTGCAGCCAATGCGATTGAATTTTATCTCATTCAGAACGGCTATGTAGATATGAAGCGTAAAGTTACAGATAAGTACCGCCAGGAGGTTAAGAGCGGCACGGTTGCTGAACTTCCGGATGAACTAAAACCCATGGTGGATGGCATTCACTCGCTGATTCAGTCTGTTTACGATGACAGTATTCTTAAGGATATGTTTACAGACGGTCATGAAACAAAGGTCAAGGACAATCCTCTTAATGAAAACTTTGCTAAGAAGGAATTTCAAGCGTTGTGGCGAGAAATTAACCATAAATATGCCTATACAGTTGAATTCGATAGCGATGAGCTGATTAACAAAGCAATCGCTCACATTGATAACAAGCTCATTGTTTCCGAACTGCAATACACCACAACAATCGGTCGCCAGAAAGCAGAAATGAACGAGTATGAGGTTGAGCGAGGCGATTCCTTTACTGGAGAAAAGACAAGAACACAAACTTTGAAACATGCCCAAACGAGTCAGATTAAATATGATCTTATTGGCAAGATTGCAGAAGGGACTACCCTTACCCGTAGAACGGTTGCGGCGATTTTGCAGAGTATCAGACCATATAAATTCTATATGTTTAAAAATAATCCCGAGGAATTTATTACAAAAGTGATTCGGCTTATCAATGAGCAGAAAGCTACGATGATTGTTGAACACATTGCGTATGATACGATCGAGGGGGAATATGACAGTAACATTTTTACAGCCGAAAAGAGTACACAGAGTTTTGACAGAGCATTTCTTGCAAAGAAGGCAATCCAGGACTATGTGTTCACGGACGGCTCTGCTGAAAAAAGTATTGAAAGAAAATTTGCGGAGGATTTGGACGCTGCGGAGGAAGTATGCGTATATGCAAAATTGCCGAGGACCTTTCAGATTCCCACTCCAGTGGGAAATTACTCTCCCAACTGGGCAATTGCCTTCTATGAGGGAACGGTAAAGCACATTTTCTTTGTTGCCGAAACGAAAGGAACAATGGAAAGTCTTGAGCTCAGACCGATTGAACAGGCAAAAATTTCATGCGCAAAAAAGCTGTTTAACGAAATGTCTACAAACAAAGTTAAGTATCATGATGTTGACAGTTATTAATCTCTTCTAAATATAATGAATTCTCTCTAAAATATCTTGTCTTGGGATATCTTTAACGAGATTTGTTGTTTGTGGATGCAGACACACAGATCGTTGTTGATACAGCATAGAAATAAATAGCAAAAAAAATACAGCCTACGGAGAATGCTATTTCTCCGTAGGCTGTATTTTTATTTGAACATTAGTTTGGTATTTACGATGTCTTCTGTACGATTGCGAATGTTATTCGACTTCCTCTTTAGGTGTTACATAAGTTAAAATATGATTGTTTCGATTTTCATCTGCATATTCAATTCTTTAATCATCATTCAGCCCCCTTATAAACAGTTTGAATTTTTTTGTGCTAATTATGTTTATAAGTGTGTTCATCAACCGTATTAGTATATTTTACTTGTTTAATTGAATTATATCTAAAGTTGTTTAGAAAATGTATAATCATACTATGTTGCTTGTTGTCAAGCTCAAGGTGGCATGTGTTTTTCATAAGGCTTGATTTTGTTTCTCGTATTGTGTTAATGGTCATTTTAAAAATTGAATCTGCGGATAAAAAAGGCACCAATCTTTCGATCGGTGCGTTTTTTTTATCTTTTCAATGTTATGAGTATGTTAAGTTTATATATTTCCTGGTTCGACTATAACATTTTCTGCGGGTTTTCATGTTAGGCAATGAGAATGTTATATTTTTACGGGAATGATGCCGTTGATGTACATGTTATACATGGCAAAAGCGTGGCACATATCGCCGTTGTGCGCTTCGGTATCAAAGGTCTGGATCGCGTTTTCAACGGCAATGACCTTGATTTTGCTGTTGATTTCGTTGAGGTATGCTTTTTGCGTCAGCGCAAATTGCATCACGCAGATATCTGTCGCGCCACCGGTGATGACGATGTTTTCAATTTTGTCTTTATGTTGAGCAAACCAACGGGCATATTCGGGCTCCAAAAAACCGTTTGTACAATTCTTTTTGATGAGAAGCGCATCGGCTGTAAACCGGCTCAGTTCGCTGACGATCTGCTGTTCACGGTCGTTGACACAGTGCGTGGGATATGCTGAAAATTCTGTGCTCATTTGCGTATGGCTGTCAATGAAAAATATTTTTTGCGAGTGCAGAAAAAACTCATTGACTTTTTCGATTTTTCCGATAATTTTGTCCAGTCTTGAAGACGCTAACGCCCCTTCTTTAAAAAAACCGTTGATGACATCGACATTTACCACAATGGTGGTTTGGGGTTCAGATTCAATTTACGGATGTCAACGGTGACGTCGTGTATCAGTTTTTGGATACTGTTGCTGGGAAATAAGTTGATTTTCATGAACGAAGAACTCCTAAATGTTTTTGAATTTTTGAATCGCGGCAATGCGGTCTTGTTGTTTAAATACCGCCGACCCGATCACGGCAATATCCACCCCGGCTTGCCGCAGCTGCTCCAGGTTGTCTTCTCCGATTCCGCCGTCGGCTTCGATCAGTACGTGTTGTTCCTGTCTCAAAATTTCCTGCTTGATTGCATGGCATTTGTCGATACAGTCCGGAATCAATTTCTGACCGCCGAATCCAGGCTCTACCGTCATGACCAAAACCATATCAATTTCTTTTAAGTAGGGAAATATCATTTCGACCGGCGTGTTCGGTTTAATAGAAATGGCTGGACGAGCGCCGTACTGGCGGATGAGTCGAATACATTCTTCCGGCTTTTGCGTAGCCTCAATATGGAAGGTAAGCAGGTCAGCGCCGGCACGGATAAAACGTTCGATGTAGCGTTCCGGTTGGGTAATCATCAAATGTACATCAAGCGGAATTTGCGTGACTTTTTTGATGCTTTCAACCACGGGAATACCCATGGATATGTTGGGTACAAAGTGCCCGTCCATAACATCTATATGTATATAGTCACTGTTTTTGATTGATTCTATTTCGCGTTGCAGATTCGCAAAATCCGCGCCGAGAATGGATGGGGAGATTTGCATCGTGAGGATCCTTTCATGTACAGATTCGTTGAATTTCTTTTTTTTCGGTGTCCATAAAAATGGCGTTGGTTCGATATGGCCCGTCGGCCTTTTCAAAATAACAGGGCATTCCGGTGGTGAATTTTCGAATAATGATTTCTGCGTCAACTCCCAGGGCCGAATCCTGAACGCCGCACATACCCACATCGGTGATATAGGCTGTGCCTTTAGGCAAGAACTGCTCGTCTGCTGTTTGAACGTGCGTATGGGTTCCGAACAGCCCAGTGACTCGGCCGTCAAGGTAATAGGCGAGCGCTTTCTTTTCACTGGTCGCTTCTGCATGGAAGTCGACAAAAATAAAGTCGGCTTGGGTATCTTTTAAAATTTTATCCGCAGCAAAAAAAGCATTGTCGGAATTTTCCATATAGACTTGGCCGCAAAGATTGATAACCAGGATGTTTCCTACCGGAGTTTGCACCAGGGCGCTGCCTCTTCCGGGCGCCAATGGAGAAAAATTGGCCGGGCGCAGCAGATAATTGCATTCATCTAAAAAATCATAAATGTTTTTTTGCCGGAAGGAATGATTGCCGCCTGTAATGATGTCTGCTCCGGCATAGTGCAGCCGTTCGGCTTCTTCTTTGGTGATGCCGTTGCGGACATTGGCATTCTCTCCGTTTACTATGACAAAATCCGGATTGAATTGCCGGATGAGTACGGGTAAATCCCGTTCAACGGCCTGCATGCCTTTGGGACCTACCACGTCACCGAGAAATAGCATTTTCATTGTATATTCCTATCTGTTGCAGAATCGTTTTAAGGAGGCTGAAAGATTATTTTCAGCTTCGTTTTACATCTGCTGTATTCAGTATACTATGTTTTGATTTGAATTGCAAGGGGGCGGCTTGTAATTTTTTGAAAAAACATGTATAATAAAAATAATCCTTTGAGATTTTGAGGTGACATGATGTCAAATTCGAATATGGGCCGTTTGCATACTTGTGCGGTTATTGTTGCGGCCGGAAATTCTTCGAGAATGGGAACGGACAAGATTTTTTATGAAGTGGAAGGAAGACCGCTGATCGGTTATACGCTGCACGCGTTTGAACAGGCGCAGACGATTTCGGGCGTGGTGATTGTAACCCGGGAGGACTGCGTGGAGAAAATGCGGCAGCTCTCGGCAGACTGTGGGTTTGATAAAGTAACGGCTGTTGTCTGCGGTGGAGCAAATCGGCAGGAATCTGTGAAAAAAGGCATAGAAGCAGCCGGGGACGGGCAGGACTTCTTTTGTATTCATGACGGGGCAAGACCGCTGATCTCGCCCGAACAGATTGACCGGATCAATCGTCGGGCTTACGAGTGTGGGGCTGTTTGCTGCGGGACCCATGTTGTGAATACCTTCAAAATGATTGATCGGGACGGGTATGTAACTCAAACTCTAGATCGGGATCGGGTGATCTCGGTAGCAACGCCGCAGACTTTTGCGGCGGATCTTTACCGGGACATGCTGCAAAGATGCTCACAGAAACTGGCAG
>WHHJ01000031.1 GCA_014872655.1 Clostridia bacterium | reverse complement strand
CTATTGCAACGGTGCTGTGTGCCCCGCTGCTTGTGATATATTTTATCTTTTTAACGATATTCAATAAAAAGTACAAGGCTTATGCAGAAATCACCCAAATTATTCCTGCAAATGAGGTTCAAACAGTACCTTGTACTTGTCAGGAGGAAACAAAATGATATATAAAATGGGCCTCGACGTCGGCTCAACCACCGTAAAAATTCTTGTAGCAGACGACCAGAACGAAATCGTATACGCTCGCTATAAACGACACTTGTCGGATGTACGCAATACGATAGCTGAGTTGTTTGAAGAATGTTACAATACGTTGGGGAACATTCAAACAACAATCGCTATGACCGGCTCAGGCGGAGTGGATATTTCAAAACACCTCAAAATCCCGTTTGTTCAGGAGGTCATTGCCGGAACTAAAGCGGTTAAATACTATGCGCCGCAAACAGATGTCTCCATTGAATTAGGCGGTGAAGACGCTAAAATCACCTTTTTTGGAGCCAGTCCGGAACAACGAATGAACGGAACCTGTGCAGGCGGAACCGGAGCTTTTATCGACCAGATGGCTTCGTTGCTGCAAACCGATGCAGACGGATTAAACGAATTAGCTAAAAAACATACAGAAATTTATCCGATTGCGGCTCGTTGCGGAGTTTTTGCAAAAACAGATATTCAATCCCTGATCAACGAAGGAGCAGCAAGAGAAAATATTGCGGCGTCCGTTTTTCAGGCCGTTGTTACACAAACAATCAGCGCCCTTGCCTGCGGAAAACCCATTCGTGGGAACGTTGCTTTCTTAGGCGGTCCGCTGTTTTATATGCCGGAACTTCGAAAACGGTTTGTGGAGACGTTAAAACTGAAGCCAGAAAATGTAATTGTTCCAAACAACTGCCATGTATTTGTTGCGATCGGAGCCGCTTTTTTAAGCGAAGGATCTGCGGTTGAACAATTGCAGGATTTAACTCATCGAATCCAGGAAGTTAGCAAACAGCCTTATGATAAAATTGGGGCATTGCCGCCTTTATTTGCCACAGAAAAAGACCTGACAGCGTTTTTGCAAAGACATGATCAGGATAAAGTAGCACGCAGAGATCTTGCCACCTTTACAGGAAAGTGCTTTTTAGGCGTCGATGCGGGTTCTACAACAACAAAAGCAGCCCTAATTGATGAAAACGGTGCGCTGCTCTACTCCTATTATGGATCCAACAAAGGCAATCCGTTGAAAAAAGTCGGCGAGATTTTAAAAGATTTATATCCCAAACTTCCCGAAGGAGCAGAACTCGCCTATACAGGGATCACCGGTTACGGCGAACAAATGCTGCAAACCGCCTACGGGTTTGATGTCGGCGAAGTTGAAACGATTGCGCACTATAAAGCGGCAGAATCCTTCTTGCCCGGTGTAGATTTCATTCTGGATATCGGCGGACAAGACATGAAGTGTATCCGGCTTAAAGACGGTGCGATTGAAAATATTATGCTCAACGAAGCTTGTTCCTCGGGATGCGGCTCGTTTATCGAAGTATTTGCAAAATCGATTGGGATGGAAGTGGCTGACTTTGCACAGGAAGCCCTGAAATCTCAAACACCGATTGACTTGGGTTCGCGATGCACCGTATTTATGAATTCCAAAGTAAAACAGGCGCAAAAAGACGGAGCCAGTGTAGCGGATATCTCGGCAGGCCTCTCCTACTCCGTCGTTAAAAATGTTTTGCAAAAAGTAATTAAGATCCGTGACCCGAAACAACTGGGCAAGAGAATTATTGTTCAAGGCGGAACCTTTTTCAATAATGCTATTTTGCGTGCATTTGAACTCATCTCCGAACGGGAGGTTGTTCGACCGGATATTGCGGGGTTGATGGGTGCTTACGGCATGGCTTTATTGGCCAAAGAACGGATGCCACAAGATGCACACACCTCATTGATCTCTGAGCAGGGACTGGACCATTTTACCGCTCAAACGCAAATGCGGCGATGCGGTGGATGTACCAACAACTGTCTGTTGACGATCATGAAATTTGAAAACGGCAAACGTTTCATCTCTGGGAACCGTTGTGAAAAAGGCGCAGGTATTACCAATACGCACACCGATCTTCCAGACTTGTATCAGTATAAATATGATCGGCTGTTTTCGTATACTCCTCTATCGGAACAAGAGGCAAAACGCGGCTCTATCGGAATTCCGCGCGTATTGAACATGTACGAAAACTATCCGATGTGGTTTACCTTTTTAACGCAGTTAGGATTCCGTGTAGTCTTATCCTCCCCTTCGACAAAAGCTATTTATGAAAAAGGGATTGAATCGATTCCGTCAGAATCCGCTTGCTATCCGGCAAAACTTTCACACGGTCATATTATGGATTTGATCGAAAAGGGTGTTACAAAGATCTTTTATCCCGGCATTGTTTACGAAGAAAAACAAATTTCGGGTGCGAATAATCATTATAATTGTCCCATTGTTATGTCCTATCCTGAAGTCATCAAAAACAATGTGGAAACCTTAAATGAAAAACAGATTACCTTTATCAATCCGTTTTTCTCGCTGCATGACAAAAAGAGACTTACCGAACTGCTGATTGAAGAATTTACAAAATTTGGATGCACACCGGAAGAAATTCGCAATGCGGCCCAAAAGGCCTATGAAGAAGACGAACGGTTCAGAAAAGATGTGCAACATGCCGGCGAAAAAGCACTGGATTATATCCGTGCTCATCACATCAAGGGGATTGTGTTAGCTGGAAGACCTTATCATGTAGACCCCGAAATCAATCATGGAATACATAGCCTTATCACCTCTTATGGGTTAGCGGTATTAACAGAAGATTCCGTTTCTCACCTAGGCGCGGTACAACGTCCGTTGCGCGTTGTAGACCAATGGGCATACCATTCCAGACTATATGCGGCTGCTGATTTTGTAGCTAAGAATAAAGATTTGGAACTGATTCAACTCAATTCTTTTGGGTGCGGATTAGACGCTATCACAACGGACCAGGTACAGGAGATCTTAGAATCTGCAAGAAAAATTTATACGGTTCTGAAAATTGACGAAGTCAATAATCTGGGAGCGGCTCGCGTCCGTATCCGGTCTTTAATTTCTGCATTATATGAGCGTGATGCACATCATGTTGTACAGGTAACAACACCCGACTATGCTTTAAAGCGGCGTTTATTTACCAAAGAAATGAAAAAGACGCATACGATTATTGGCCCGCAAATGAGCCCCACTCATTTCGAATTACTGGAAGCAGCTTTCCGCAGTGAAGGATATCGGCTGGAAATCTTAAAAAAGACGACACAAAAAGATATTGACGAAGGATTAAAATACGTAAATAATGACGCATGCTACCCTTCTATCTGCGTTGTCGGACAGTTTATCTCCGCGCTGAAATCGGGCAAGTATGATTTGAACAACACTTCCATTATCATTTCACAAACCGGCGGCGGATGCCGTGCTACAAACTACATCGGCTTTTTGCGAAAAGCTTTAAAAGAAGCCGGATTTGAACAAATCCCGGTTATCTCACTCAATATTGCAGGGTTAGAGAAAAATCCCGGATTTTCATTAACTTTATCCATGCTGAAAAAATTGATTCCAGCTGTTTTGTACGCAGATTTACTGTCACGGCTTACCCTCCGGGTTCGTCCGTATGAGCAGAAACAGGGACAAACAGATGAAATGTACGATCGCTGGATTGAACAACTGAAACCGATTGTTATTCGTGGAAAAAAGAGCGAAATGGAATCGGTATGCAGCAGCATGATTGAAGAATTTGCAAGCATTCCTATCCATAAAGTGGAAAAACCGCGCGTCGGAATCGTCGGGGAAATTTTAGTACAATATCATCCGGATGCCAACAATCAGGTTATTAAAAATATTGAAGCTGAAGGCGGCGAGGCTGTTTTACCGGATATGTTGAACTTCTTTAATTTCTTTATTCTTCCGACCAAAGAAAAAAGCCGGCGGCTGGTTTACTCTAAAAAGAGAATTCTTGCTTCGCAGTTTGCACTGAAATTGATTGATAGTTATGCACAGAAAGTCAAAAAGGCGCTTAAAAAGTATCCCAAATTCGGTATGCTTTCTGATATCAACGAAATTGCAGCCAGCGCAGAAACCGTTTTATCCACCTGTAATACGACTGGTGAAGGATGGTTGCTGACAGGCGAAATGATTGAATTGATTAAGCATGGAGTACCCAATATTGTATGCGTGCAGCCGTTTGCTTGTCTGCCTAATCACGTTACGGGAAAAGGCATGATCAAGCAGATCCGGAAATTATACCCGCAGGCCAATATTGCGCCCATTGATTACGATCCGGGAGCCAGTGAAGTTAATCAAATCAACCGCCTGAAATTGATGATGTCTACCGCAAGAGAAAATGTTAAAAAACATAGGCAAAAACAATTAGGAATTCCGGAACCGGAGGCAAAACCTCATCGTCCGGAAATGAAAGACTCTATCACACAATAAGAAGTTTTGATATACAAACTTAAATGATCATACAATGAGTATCTATTTAAAGGAGTTAGATCGATGACAGTTTTTGAAGAACTGAAAGCAAGAGGGTTAATTGCCCAAGTAACGGATGAAGAAGAAATACGGAACCTCATAAACAATGGAAAAGCTGTATTTTATATCGGGTTTGACCCAACGGCAGACAGTCTGCACGTAGGCCACTTTATGGCCATGTGCTTAATGAAACGTCTTCAAATGGCAGGAAACAAACCCATTGCTCTGATCGGCGGCGGAACAGGCATGATCGGAGACCCTTCCGGAAGAACCGATATGCGGCCGATGATGACCCAAGAAATGGTTGAGCATAATTGTGCCTGCATCAAAAAACAAATGAGCAAATTTATTGATTTTGAAGATGACAAGGCATTAATGGTAAACAATGCGGATTGGTTGTTAGATTTGAATTATGTGCAACTGCTGCGCGAAGTCGGAGGCTGTTTCAGCGTAAACAGAATGCTGACTGCAGAATGCTACAAACAGCGCATGGAAAAAGGCTTGTCCTTTCTTGAGTTTAACTACATGATCATGCAAAGTTATGACTTTTACATGTTATATCAAAAATATGGCTGTAACATGCAGTTCGGCGGCGATGATCAGTGGAGCAATATGCTGGGAGGAACCGATCTGATTCGCCGGAAACTCGGCAAAGACGCGTATGCGATGACCATCACATTACTGTTGAATTCAGAAGGTAAAAAGATGGGAAAAACACAAAAAGGCGCCGTTTGGCTTGATCCTGAAAAAACCTCTCCTTTTGAATTTTATCAATATTGGCGCAATGTTGGGGACGCCGATGTATTAAAATGCTTGAGAATGCTTACCTTTTTGCCGTTGGAGCAAATTGATGAAATGGATCATTGGGAAGGCAGCCAATTAAATACGGCAAAAGAGATTTTAGCTTTTGAATTGACTAAAATGATCCATGGACAAGAAGAAGCAGAAAAAGCCCAACAGGCAGCCCGCCAAATGTTCCAGTCCGGCAATGCGGAAAATATGCCTAAAAAAGAATTGACCGCCGAAGATTTTACCGACAAAGCGATAGACATCATTTCGATGCTGCAAAAGTCCGGGTTGGTTCCGTCTCGAGCAGAAGGCCGCAGAGCGGTAGAACAAGGCGGTGTCAGCGTGAACGGAGACAAGGTAACAGACATTAAAGCAACCTATTTCATTTCAGATTTTCAAGGTGACGGAATCGTATTAAAACGCGGGAAAAAGAACTTTATTAAATTGACTGTCAAAAATTAAAATAGTGTAAAAATATGTATACACTAAAAAATATCGCATTTAAATTACTTATATGATATTCCGACAAAAAAGATGAACCTGTCTAAACAGGTTCATCTTTTTTAATCATCCAAAAATAAATCTCTTCTAGAATATTAGTCATCCTTTTTCTGAATGTTCCGAATAGACAGCGTCATTAACACACATCCAGACATACATAAAAGTGCAACCCAAAGTAATACACCGCCATGATCGCTTGTTTGCGGAGTAGTCGAGTCAACAGGCATCCACTTTGCATAAACAATTTTATCACTGTTCATGATAACAGAGCTCACACTTTCAGTTAAAGCCTCATCCGCATACCAGCCAGCAAAGATATATCCTGTACGTGTAGGGGTATATTTTGAAAGGGAAACCGTTGTTCCAGCTTCAAAACGGACGCTATCAATTTTATCTCCATCATTGGTATCAAATGTTAATGTATATATCGGATGAGGAGAAACTGTAACCTCGGTCCATTTTGCATATAGAATTGTATTTTGTGTCACTTTATCAGAAGAAAAGTCCCACTTATTCTCACATTCACTTTCTTTATACCATCCTTCAAACTGCCAACCTTCTTCAACAGGTGCCTCAGGTTCTTCGATGATATCGTTTGGAAGGATTCCTGTTAAACTTGCAGGCGCTATACCGTGTCCGTTTGTATCAAATACTACCGTATAAGTATCCACTTCTTGGGCAGTACTGCTAAAATACTGATTATTTACAATGACGTCGCGATCAATTATTGTTTCTTTTAAAAAAGGAGAGGCTTCTATTTCAGCAGCATTTTCCTCTTGTAAAGCCCAGTATTCATCCTCAGGAATTCCATAATCTGCCGGAACCAGTTCCTGGCCTGATTTTACAATTAATTTAACACTTTGCTTTGGATTTGCAATAAGACTTCCGTTATAAAAAAGACTATTTGTACGGCCGATTGCAGCAACAAATCCACCGCAAATAGATATGTTGCTAACATTTTCTTCGGTATTGTCAGTATCTATAGTTTTTCCGGCGACAATACCGTACGATTGGGTTTCATAATAAGAGTCGTATGGTTGACTTTTTGCATACGTTGAACCATCTTCTATGACCACATTTCCGTTTAGAGAATGAATACCATAGACGGCAACGGTAGCCAAACCTCCATCTGCAAAAACCTTTGTTTGCTCGCCGCTTACCGTAATGTCACCATTTTCGCTGTAAATACCTCCACAGATGGATGATACAACTCCATCCATATCGCCAAGACACCCTAATGCGGTAACTTCTCCTCCATTTATCATGATATCGCTATCTGCAAAAATTCCGTATCCATAATCCCCTTCGCTAAGATTTGCAGCAGAGGAAATAATCTTTCCGCCGTTAATCGTAACGATTCCTTTTTGGGCACCTGTTCCACAGGTCATACCAGTATAATTACTTCTTCCGCCCTGTGCCATGACTTCACCGTCAAGAGTGATATTCCCTTTTACCGCATACAGGCCAGCGCTAAGATACCCTTCCGCACCATATGAAAACACTTTGGAATCCTGTACAGTTAGGTCTCCCTCTGCACAAATTCCCATGCCAATTCCTTTTTCAGAAGTTACATACTCACATTGCTCTGTGTTTGCATAAACCTCTGCCTGGTTTTCAATAACAATGTTTCCTTGATCTGTTACGATTCCCGCACTTCTATCCGTAGCAGCTCCGCCGCTTGCAGTAATGCTGCCTCCTGAAATTAGAATATCTCCCAAAACATCTTCCGAACCTGCATAGAGGCTACTGCTGTCTTTCGTGTTATAGTCAGTGCTATAATGAATATAACTGTTGCAAACCGCATTGATCGTTGAATCTTCAATATTGATTCCTCTTTCACCTCTGATAGCGGCACTATAATAACCGTTTGAAGCAGCGGCTTCCACTTTCGCACCTATAATACTAATATACTCGCCCAACATTCCGTAACTGCCAAAGCCATCCATAAACGAAGCTTCGCCACCAATAGAAGAGACTGTGACGCCTGGTTCAACATAAATTTCATTAGCTCGAATACCGCACGAAGAATAAACGTCCTCATCTTTTTCTGGTAATGCAGCTTCTGTTGTAGCAGTTAAACTACCCTCTGAAGACTGAAATGTTAGCGTTCCATTTTCAATATAAATTGCTGCAAATGTTGTATTTCCTGAGGGGACAACGCCTGCAATCTCAACAGTATTCTCACCAACCAATAAGATATTGAGACTGTCTTTTGAATAAATACCGTAAGCATTATTTTCAGCTGTAATAACAGCATCTGAAAGGGTCAGTACGTTTTCATTCTCATCATAGGACACCTTTCCATTGCCCAAAATGTCATCTGCATTTTCAGATGTAACAGGGATTCCGGCTATAATTAAATCATAGCTATTAGAAGACCTTAAACCCAATGTGGTGGTTGATGTTTGATCGGTTGCAAAAGCCACCAAAGGCAATAGGCCGCAGAGAAGAACAGTGCACAATAAAATACTCAGTAATCGTTTTACCATCATTGCATTTCCCCTTCAAAAATCAAATATTTCAACTTTTACTAAAACAGGCAAAACAACTTTGTTACATAGTTTTACCAATTTTATAAATAATTATAGCATGAAAACAGACAAAAATTAAGAACCTTACAAAATTGTAAGGTTTATTTTGCGAGCACATATTATTTTCTTTTTTACAGATAAAGTTCTCTCTTATGATTTTTATGGCTAACACTCTCCTTTTATACCTTATGTGGAAAATTTTCTCAGCAATTAATCTCTTTTCTACCAAAAACCAATCACATATTTTTCGTTATATTAAAAACCGGAAGGCATAAAACACACCTTCCGGTTATAATAAACAATGAATGACTTCAACAATACCTAAAACATACTTCTTTTTTATGCATATACTCGAACATAATCCGTTTCCGATACGACAGCCGGCAAGATTCCTGCTCCCGGCAAGTTCCCTGCCCAAGCACCACCCTCAGCAGTTACTTTCATATATAATTTTTCATGGCTAATTGCCTTTGGATCTGTTACCCGCCAAAATTCTTGACCATCTACATAAAAAACATATTCCGTATCCGTCCACTTCAGCGCATAGGTATGATATCCGTAATATAAACCGTCAATCTGTACCCCTTGAGCCAAAGATTGATGTTCGATACCATATCCATCCCAATGAATTGCATAATTAATTGCATCAGTAGAATAAAATGGAGATTCGTAAATATCAATTTCTGCTCCGTCATTTCCTGTTCCATCTATCAACATCTCGTACGGCATCAGCCAAAAAGCGGACCAAACACCACCAAGATCCCCAAATCGGCATCGTATCTCATAATACCCATAGGTCTGATCAAACTTTGAACGTGTACGGACAGCACCCGTACGGTGAATATTTTTTTCAGTACCGTCAGGACTTTCTCCATAAGAAACCTGCAACACCAAATTACCATTTCCGTCTAAAAACGCATCATCATTATTCCAATACACTCCACCACCACGCCGCCATTCCGGACAATGCTCCCACTTGGACGAATCCAATTCCGATCCCGAAAACTCATCCTCAAATGTTTGATAGTAAACAGTACCGTCAATGGTTACACGATCAGTCTCTTCCGGAATGACCTCCAGGCCAGACAATCCGCTATTTTTTACTGAAGATTCGTAAATTTGAGCCCCTTCCGCAAGCGACAAACGATCTAAGCTGCTGCACTGATGAAAAGCATAACTTCCAACCTGTGTTAGTGCAGAACTTTCTACAGAATGTAATAACCGACACCCCTCGTAGGCACTCTCCGGCAATACGGTTAAACGCTCGGACAACTTGACAGACTCCAGCTTCCCGCAGTCTGAAAAGGCGGCTTTTCCCATATTCTGTACATTTGTTAAATCTACAGACTGTAAATTATCACAGGCGATAAATGCGCCGTCTTCAATTTCCGTCGCACCGATTTTTAATTCTCCTGCCAATCCGTCACAGCCACCAAAAGCCAATCGACCAATTCGCTGTGCGTTGCTTAAATCAATATCCTGTAAATCTTTACATTGATAGAAAGCTAGCTCCTCTATCGCTACAGCACTACCAGATGTCTCAATGGTAGTCAATCGATCACACTCTGTAAATGCTCCCTTTCCAATATATTGAAGACTGGAAGGGAATACAACTTTCGTCAAGTAACCATTGTTAGTAAAAGCATAGTCATCTACTCGCTCCAATGAGTTCCCCTCAAAAACGACAGATTTTAAAAACCGAACATTTTCAAATGCCCGTTCCGCAACAGCAACAACCGGCTTTCCTGCAACATATTCCGGAACCACAAGATCCGTCTTTCCGCTGTTATACTTTACAATTATTAATTTTCCATCCTGTTCTACGTATTCAATTTTGGTATCATATCGCACAACAGTACAGGCTGCAAGCAAACTAACAACGAAAGCAACGATCAACATCATACTGGTTATTTTTTTCATTTTTGCTCTCCCTTAATTTCATACTATTACAGTATAACATGAAAGCATTTGTCCGTCAACCACCTTTTTTATTTATGTTAATAATCACTAAAACCTATCCGTATTTTGTCATATTGACGAAAAAAGAGCGCCCCTCAGGAGCGCTCTTTTTATGACAATCTGTTTTTAAAATCCTGATAAGAAAACTGACGAATCAACTGACAATCTCCGGACTCCTCCATCACAGCAATCGCCGGAAGAGGAATCCCGTTAAAGGTGTTATTTTTAACCATAGAGTAGATCGCCATATCCTCAAAAATTAGTCGATCGCCCATGCGCAGCGGCGCGTCAAAAGAATAATCCCCGATTATATCACCGGCCAGACACGTATTCCCGGCCAAACGATATAAATAAGATTTTTCGCCAATATCCCCGGATCCCCGCAACGGCGGACGATATGGCATTTCCAATACATCAGGCATATGGCAAGCTGCCGAAGCGTCCAAAATGGCAATTTGTCGATCATTCTGAACAATATCCATCACGGTAGACACTAAATATCCTGCATTAAGTGCAACCGCTTCTCCAGGTTCCAAATAAACCTGTAAGCCATACTGCTGTTGGATATGACGGATACACTGTTCTAACAAATCGATATGATATCCAGGCCTTGTGATGTGATGTCCGCCACCCAAATTGAGCCACTTGATTCGTGAAAAATATTTACCGAATTTTTCTTCTACAGCCTGCAGCGTCACCTGTAAATCATCTGCATCCTGTTCGCATAACGTATGGAAATGAAGTCCCGTAACACAATCCGGAAGTTCTTGCAGTAAATCTGGAATAACGCCTAAACGAGAATAATCGCCGCACGGATCATAAATGGCATGTCCTTGCTGCGTAGAACATTGCGGATTGACACGAAGCCCGACTTCTTTCCCCGCAGCACGGGATCTCTGGCCATACAAAGCTAACTGAGACAAAGAATTAAAAACAATGTGGTCACAAACTTCTAATAACGGATCAAAATCCGCTTCCTTATATGCGGGAGCAAAAACGTGGTTTTCTTTTTTCATCATTTCTGCCCCGAGTTTTGCCTCATATAGACCGCTGGCAACGGTCCCGTCCAAATATTGTCCGATCAATGGATAAACACAAAAAGCCGAAAAAGCCTTTTGCGCTAAAAGAATCTTGGCTCCGGTGCGCAAACGAACTTGCTCTAAAATCTGTAAATTTCGCTTTAACGCTGCAATGTCAATGACATAACACGGCGTCGGTAACTGTTCAAAACGCATCAGTCAACCAACTCCGGATCAAAACTCTCCTGGAACGGAAGACCAAAACGACACAAGCAATCCATAAACGGATCGGGATCAAACTCTTCGATATTATGCACGCCGGGCTTATTCCATGTTTTCGTCAAAATCATGGCGGCTCCGATCATAGCAGGAACCCCTGTGGTGTAAGCGACAGCCTGAGAGCCGACTTCTTTGTAGCAGGCTTCGTGATCACAAACATTATATACATAATAAGTACGATCTTTACCGTCCTTTTTCCCGCGGAAAATACAACCAATATTGGTCTTTCCTTTTGTTCTGGCACCCAAAGTAGAGGGATCCGGTAAAACCGCCTTTAAGAATTGCAATGGAACAATCGGCCGGCCTTCATACATGATCGGTTCGATAGATGTCATGCCGACATCTTCCAAACACCGTAAATGATTTAAATAGCTCTCGCCAAAAGTCATAAAAAACCGAATTCTTTTAATCCCCGGAATATTTAAGGCCAAAGATTCAATCTCTTCATGGTGCAGCAAATACATATCTTTGGGACCGATCTCGGGGAAATTGTATACCCGCTTGATCTCCATAGGCTCTGTCTCAACCCAGTGCCCGTTTTCCCAGTAACTACCGTTAGCGGAAACTTCACGAATGTTGATTTCAGGGTTAAAATTCGTCGCAAACGGATAGCCGTGATCGCCGGCATTGCAATCCAAAATATCGATGTACTCAATTTCATCAAAATAGTGCTTGAGCGCATAAGCACTGAAAACGCCAGTAACACCGGGGTCAAATCCGCTACCCAATAAAGCGGTAATCCCCGCCTTTTCAAATGCGTCCCGATAAGCCCATTGCCAGCTGTATTCAAATTTTGCCGTATCTTCCGGTTCATAATTGGCAGTATCCATGTAGTGGGTTTTCGTTTTTAAGCAAGCATCCATGATTTTTAAATCTTGATACGGTAAAGCCAAGTTCATGACAATATCCGGCTGATAAGATTCAATCAATGCAACCAACTGGTCTACATTGTCGGCATCCACCTGTGCAGTGGTTATAACAGTAGACGTCTTTCCCTCCAACTTCTCCTTCAATGCGTCGCATTTGCTTTTGGTTCTGCTTGCAATACAGATTTCTTCAAAAACCTCGCTGTATTGACAACATTTATGAATGGCGACAGACGCTACGCCGCCGCAACCGATAATGAGTGCTCTGCCCATTTTAATTCTCCTTTATTTCCATACTTTTATTTCAAATATTATACTCGGTTTGCCAATGCAATCAGCATTTCACGAATGATTTTTCCGGCTACAGCCGTTGAAACGCCGCTCAGATCATAGGCCGGACTCAATTCATTTACATCACAGCCTACCACCTGCAATTGCTGGCAAATCAACGTGACATCTTTGCGCAGGGTGTCAAATCCAATTCCGCCGGCTTCCGGCGTCCCGGTTCCCGGAAAAACAGAAGGATCCAAAACATCCAAATCGACAGTCAAATACACAGGTCGATTTTGCAACCGCGACAAAACTTGTTTCAATTCCGCTGTATCATACCGATACATTTCCGTATGCCCCTGCTGCCAGGTAAATTCGCTACGGTCTCCGGACCGAATGCCAAACTGATAAATCGATCCGTCTCCTACCAATTCATGACATCTACGCAGCACACAGGCATGAGACAACTTCTGTCCCAAATAATCATCCCGCAAATCAGCATGCGCGTCAAAATGAACAATCGCCAATTGTGGGTATTTGTCAAAAACAGCACGTACGGCCCCCAGCGTTACCAAATGCTCGCCGCCGACCATAAACGGAAGCTTTCCGTCTTCTAAAATTTGTTTGGTACGACTCTCGATATCATCCAAAACCCGGACCGTGTCGCCAAAACAAAGTTCCAAATCTCCGCTGTCAAAAATTCGACAATCGCAGAGGTCTGCATCCTGATACGGGCTGTAAGTTTCCAAACCGTATGACTGATGACGAATTTCCGAAGGGCCAAACCGTGTCCCAGGCCGAAATGATGTCGTACCGTCAAACGGTGCCCCGAACAACACAATATCCGATTCGGAATACTCACTGTCACATCCGATAAAAGTTTCTATATTTTTACTCAACATCTCGCAATAATTCCTCCACATAAACAGGCAGCGAAAAAGCGCCGGCATGAAGTTTGGTATTGTAATACCGCGTCTGAATTCCTAAACTCTTCCAAGACCCGGATTTTAAGTCTGCAACCGGATGATACTTCGTTGACGCAAAGCCAAACAGCCAATGTCCGGACGGATAAGTCGGAATATGCGCCTGATATACCCGACTAATCGGGAAACTCTCTACAATCCGACGATGTGCACGCTGCATAGCAATGGCGTCATTATGATAAAACGGACTTTCGTGCTGATTGACCATGATTCCACCATGACGGAGGGCTTTACTACAGTTCCCGTAAAACTCTTTGGTAAACAGGCCTTCGCCGGGACCAAATGGATCCGTAGAATCGACGATAATCAAATCATATTCGTCTTCTTTGGAACGGACAAACTTGACCCCGTCGTCATAAAACAGATGTACGCGCGGATCGTCTAACCGGCAGGATACGGTAGGCAGGTATTGTTTACAAACCGCAACAACCTGTTCATCAATCTCCACCATATCAATTTGTTCGATGGAAGTATATTTTGTCAATTCCCGGACAACACCGCCGTCCCCAGCACCGATCACCAGCACACGGCGAATATTCGGATTGACCGCCATCGGAACATGCGTAATCATTTCATGATAGATGAACTCATCTTTTTCCGTCAGCATCATATAGCCGTCCAAAGTCAAAAAACGACCAAATTCTTCAGACTCAAATACGTCGATGCGCTGAAATTCACTTTCTCCGCTATAAAGTTGTTTGTTGACACGGATCGAAAATTTTACATTGTCTGTATGGTTTTCCGTATACCAAAACTCCACGATTAAACCTCCGTAATTACATTTAAATAATTAACTTGGCTGTCTTCCGGTCCCGTCAGGGAACAGCCCTTCTCTTTTGCGTAGACAATATATTCCACAATCTGTTTCGTAACTCGCTCTCCGGGAGCTAAAATCGGAATGCCCGGCGGATAACACATCACAAACTCACTGCACACACATCCTGCAGCCTGTTCCAGCGGAACGCTCTTTTTCGCAGAATAAAAAGCATCTTGCGGAGTTAATATGACATCCGGCGCAATATACTCCTGCGTCATCATCCCCCGACAACTTTTTCGGAACCGACGACGAACCTCAGCCATGGCACTGACCAACCGTTCAATATCACGCATCCGGTCCCCGACAGAAACATATGCCAAGATATTACCGATGTCTCCGAACTCTACCTGAATATCATACTCATCACGCAACAAATCATAAACTTCGATGCCGGCCAATCCCGTCTGAATGGTGTTGACAGCTAACTTGGTCACATCAAAATCATAAACGTCACGGCCATTAATGAGCTCTTTGGAAAAGGCATAGTAGTCTCCAATTGCATTGATCTCCTGCCGTGCGTATTCAGAAAATTGAGAGACCTTTTCAAAAATTTCTTCCCCATGCAAAGCCAAATTTCGGCGGGAAAGATCCAAACTAGCAATTAACAGATACGAAGCACTGGTAGTTTGCGTTAAATTGATGATCTGACGCATATAACCCGCGTTCACGGCTGGGCCGCAAACCAAAAAAGAACTTTGCGTCAGACTTCCTCCGGACTTATGCATACTAACAGAGGCCATATCGGCACCGGCATGCATCCCGGAAACAGGGAGATTTTTACCAAATGAAAAATGGGTTCCATGAGCTTCATCCGCCAAAACCAACATTCCTCGCGCATGAGCATACTCGGTAATCGAACGAAGATCCGAACAAATGCCATAATAAGTCGGATTATTCACTAAGACCGCTTTAGCATCCGGATTACAATCAATCGCATGTTTTACATCTTCCAAATCCATGCCCAGTGAAATTCCCAGCCTGGGATCCACACCCGGGTTGATATAAACTGGAACCGCTCCGCATAAAACCAGAGCATTGATAGCACTCCGATGCACATTGCGCGGCAAAATAATCTTATCGCCTTTTTTGCACGCATACAAAATCATGCTCTGTACGGCGGACGTTGTTCCATTTACCATGAAGAATGCACTGCAGGCACCGAACGCTTCTGCGGCAAGCTGCTCTGCCTGCGCAATCACGGAAACCGGATGGCACAGATTATCCAACGGCTTCATCGAATTGACATCGATGCCAACACATTTCTCACCTAAAAAAGCGGTCAACTCCGGATTCCCGCGTCCCCGCTTATGCCCTGGAACATCAAACGGAACTACCCGCATACTTTTAAATTGTTCTAACGCCTCATAAACCGGCGCCGACTGCTGCGTCAATCTTTCCAAACGATCATACCCTTAATAAATATTCAATCCGCTGTATATCTCTATCATTTCTCGCCGAAGCGCAGAGGTAATCCGCAACCGCTCCTGAGGCGGAACCTCGTATACATCCGTATTAAACAGATAATTTTGCAAATCAATCTCTTTGATTAACATCTTTGTGTGGAACAAATTCGCCTGATACACATTCACGTCTACGGCATCATACCGTAAAAGTGTGTTTTTATCAATATAGTCCTGAATCGACGTAATATTATGATCCATAAATAATTTTTTGCCTGAAACATCCCGAGTAAAGCCGCGGACACGATAATCCATGGTAATGATATCCGAATCAAAGCTGTCAATCAAATAATCCAATGTGGACAACGGCGTAATTTCGCCGCATGTTGCCACATCAATATCAACCCGAAAGGTTGCAATACAAGTATCAGGATGATACTCCGGATACGTATGAACCGTAACGTGACTTTTGTCCAAATGAGCGACAATCGCCTCGCCGTTAACAGGCTGCATATCGCCTTCTGCAATCAAAAAAGTCACAGATGCTCCCTGTGGGTCATAATCCATTTTTGAAATACTCAATACATTAGCACCGATCATCGCCGTCAAATCCTGCATGATATTGGTGATTCGCTCCGAGTTGTATTGACCGTCTATATATTCAATATAATTTTGCTGTTCCCGCGCGCTCTTTGCGTAACAAACATCGTATATATTAAAACTTAAGGACTTTGTAAGATTATTAAATCCATACAGTTTGAGTTTGTTTTCCATATCAGTCACTCCAAATAAAAAAAGTGGCGCGCAAAAACGCACCACTATGGATAGACAAACAAATGCCGCAATCTTTGCGACAATACAGATTGCCATCACGGATTTACAGAGTCTATATAGCAAGCATCATGCTTACTACTCTTATTGACCGTTTCACAAGTTGATGTGCGTATAAAAGCGCAGCGGTTATAAAGTAACCAACTTATAAAATTCAGAACGAATGTCTCGTTCAATCAATAAGGCAACAGAAGTTGCCCCCGCTAAGCGGGTTCGGCATTTGACCCGGCTGTCCGTATGGCCTTTAACCTTTGAAAAGGTGGTCAAAACATCTGCTTTGGAAAGACTCTGATTTCAACCTGTACCGCACAGATATTGCTTTCCAATTGGATTCGATTTATTCTATCATGTTTTTCGATATTTGTCAAGAACTCCAGACAAAAAACAACAAAACAAACGAAGTTTTTACAGCTTCTTAACAAACGTTTCAGCGTGTATATAAAATCTGTCCCCGTTTGATTGTTTTTAATACGAGAATATCTTTTAACTTCTCGGCAGGCACCTTCAACGGATCTTGATCTAAAACAATGAGATCCTCTACTTTTCCGGGCCGGATACTCCCTTTTTCATTTTCCTCAAAATATTGATAAGCCGCATGAACAGTAACAGCCTTTAAAGCGGATAAAACATCAATCCGCTCCTTTTCACCTAATAAAACGCCGCCCTTTGTCTGTCTGCATACAGCACTCCAAACCGTTTGTAGCATATCCGGTTCAATGACCGGCGCATCTTGATGAAAAGTAAATAAAATCCCGCGTTGCAAAGCCTCTGCAGCCGGAGAAATGTCCGCTGCGCGCGACAACCCGAAATTCTGAATATGCACATCTCCCCAATGGTAAACATGAGCAACAAAAAAGGATGGAATGATTTGCCATTGCTTTACTTCATCCAACTGATCAATACCCAGGAACTGCGCATGGATCATCACCGGCCGTTCCGGCTTTTGGGGAGCAAGACGAACCGCATCGATAAACTGTTGACAAGCACGGTCTCCGTTGCAGTGCGCCAGAATTTGAGTATGCTGTTTTGCGGCATCCGTTACACTGTCTAAAACATCTTCGTCATGCATCGTCGGATATCCGAAATATTCCGGCTGTCCCACATAAGGAGTACGCATCCAAGCTGTTCGGCCCTGCGGAGATCCATCCAGAAAGATCTTCATTCCTCCGACCTTAAAACAACCATGATATTTTTTGATATTCTTTTCAAAAGCAGACACATACGCCGCATATGCCGCATGCTCCGGAAACCCTACCACATCCGCACGGAATATATGCTGTTCCAATAAGGCCCGATAAACCGGAATTAACGGTTCAACAATCATACCATCCTGAATCGTTGTAATGCCGTAAGAAAAATAAACATCCTGCGCCTGACGATAAGCATCGATCATGGTCTGGATGTCCGGCATAGGAATCTTGCGCAGATTTTGGACAAAATCTGCCTCTTCCATATACCCGGTCAACCGTCCGTCTCGACGCTCAATCAAACCTCCGGAAGAAGACGGCGTCTGTTCCGATATGCCTAATCGCTGTAATGCACAGGAATTAAAAACGCCCATATGTCCCGACTTATGCTGCATGACAATGGGATGCCGTGTACTAACTTCATCTAAATCTACCCGCGAAAGATGCTTTTGTTCCGGCAGAAGATTGTGATCATACTGACTTGCCGTAACCCACTGCCCGTCGGGGATTTTTCTTTGCTGTATAAAAGCCGCAATCCGATCCTGTATTTGACCAACCGACGTCAGCCCCTCTACCGACACCTGTAAAAACGTATTGGCATAAGAAGTCAAATGGCTGTGTGCATCAATAAAAGACGGCATCAATACCTGCCCATGCAAATCAAAATATTCGGCATCCGTCCGGTTTTTATCTAACGACTTACCGGAACCGACCTCTAAAATTCTGCCGTTTTCGCAACAAAGCCAATCTGCGTACAGCGGCTGTTCCATGGTAATAATCGTTCCATTGTAGTAAATTCGTTTCACTTATGTTCTCCCTTCACGTAACGGCATTTTTTTCATTTTCGCATAGGGTCGTGGATATCGATCAGGCGTGTCTGCTTTTTTATCAATCACAATATTTTGCCGTAGACTGCCATCTGAAAGTTGAAAACAATCCGCAGACTGTATTTGTCCGCCTAATACCGCAATTCCATACGCTGCACTTTTTTGTTCTTCCTCTGCGGCGGCGCCCTTCATCGCAATCATTCGGCCGCCCACACGGACAAACGGCAAACATAATTCTGCTAAAATACAAAGTTCGGCAACAGCACGGGAAACAACGACATCAAATTGCTGACGGTACTGCGCCTGTTTGGCAAATAGTTCCGCCCGACCATTCAAAGTCTGAACACCTCTTAAATGCATTCGCTCAGCACAATCCGATACAAACTGCAGTTTTTTTGCAATCGAATCCAATGATACAATCTGCAAATCCGGCCGCACAATCGCAAGCGGCAGACTGGGAAATCCGCCTCCGCATCCAACATCCAAAACCCGAGCACTTTCCGGAATAAGATTGGCAACCTTTAAACAGTCTGAAAAGTGCTTTACAATAACCTCTTCCGGATCGGTCACCGCCGTCAAATTCAATGATTGATTTTTCTGTATTAAATATTGATACAACTGCTCAAAATCTGAAGCAAATGCAAGATATTTTTCTAATCCGTTTTGTTGGAATAAATGTAAAAGTAACTCCTCAAACAATATTAACAACTCCATTTATTCGTCTTTAATTTTATTATAACCAACGTTTGTCGCCCTGTCAATATCCTGTGCCTACAAATCTATCTCAACAATACGGTTTTATCCTATTTTGCGCATATTCCAATTTTTTATGTCTACCCCGTCCTTAAATTTTTGCATAAAAAAATAAGAGATAATACATCCAGCAAATACGTACGCTCCGGCACGCCTATTGGCACACCACGTATCTGTTGATATCTGTTACCTCTTATTTGTCTAAATAAAATATTTGACACCGACCGGCATCAAAATCAAAAAGTCCCGATCGATAAAATCGGAAACGCAGAAAAGTCTTTATTATTTTTATGCAGATATTTTATCACAAAAATCGCAATTTGTCAACATCTGTCACCCGTTTTTTCGTTACGTTTTTGTGACAGACTTTATAAAAACATATTGACTGATCTACTTTTGAAAGTAATTCCTGTAAAAAAACACAATGGGGCGCGCAAATCCTGCGCAACCCCATTGTATCATCACTTATTCAGATTGCTTCTGATGCTCGCTGCACCTTGCGGAGCAATGGCTGCATCCACACCCACAGCCGGAACCGCCACGTTTATGCCTCCGGCACAAAACGATAATAGCTGCAGCAATCAGCACAATAACAAAAACGGATACAACAATCGTTCCCCAATATTGAACTAAAAACTCAATCATTTTTTCCTCCTTTTATGCCTTCTGTTTCGCAAGCAGCGTATGTCCTGTGCGATACGGCCGGACAAGCATAAATACAACAAAGGCAACAATTAAAATAGCGGCAATCGTTCCAATCACGTTTCCGGCTCCAATAAACCAAGCGCCTAACTGGTAGACCGTCAACGACATGGCATAGGCAAACACACATTGGTAGCCGATGGCAAACAAAGTCCATTTTGCACTGTTCATTTCACGTTTGATTGCCCCCATCGCTGCAAAACAAGGTGCACAGAGCAAATTAAACATCAAAAAGGAATAAGCGGAAAGCGGTGTAAACGCAGCACGCATATTTGCCCAGATCTGCCACCCGTTTTCAGCAACTTCTTCAAAGCCTCCGTATAGAACACCGAAAGTTCCTACAACATTCTCTTTTGCAATCAACCCGGTAATGCTGGCAACGGCACTTTGCCAGTTTCCCCATCCCAACGGAGAAAAAATCCAAGCGATTCCACTGCCGATCACAGCAAGGATCGAATTGTTCAAATCGGAAACCATACCAAAGCTGCCGTTTTCAACGCCAAACCCTTGTAAGAACCATAACACTATTGCAGAAAGCAGGATAATGGTTCCGGCCTTTTTTATAAAGGACCAACCACGCTCCCACATCGAACGCAGTACGTTTCCGACTGTCGGCCAATGATACGCTGGCAGTTCCATAACAAACGGTGCAGGGTCTCCGGCAAATATTTTTGTTTTTTTCAGCATAATGCCGGAAATAACAATCGCGGCAATTCCAACAAAATAGGCACTTGGAGCAACCCACCAGGCACCGCCGAACAACGCACCGGATATCAATGCGATAATCGGTAATTTTGCACCGCAGGGAATAAAGGTGGTAGTCATAACCGTCATTTTTCGGTCTCGGTCATTTTCGATGGTTCTGGAAGCCATAATTCCCGGGATTCCGCATCCCGTACCAATCAGCATGGGAATAAAGGATTTACCGGACAACCCGAATTTGCGGAAAATGCGGTCCATCACAAAAGCGATTCGGGCCATATATCCACAACTCTCTAAAAAAGCCAAGAACAAAAACAGTACTAACATCTGAGGAACAAAGCCAAGAACTGCGCCGACACCGCCGATAATTCCATCTAATACCAGACTTTTGAGCCAATCTGCACAGCCAACGGCATCCAGGCCGTTTTCGACTAAAACTGGAATTCCGGGAACCCATATGCCGAAATCAGCCGGATCCGGCTCTTCTATGGCAGATGCCTGCTGATACGTTGTATAATCAACAAAAAACTCTTGTTCAACATTGCCGTTATCATCATACAAATAGGCCGTTGTTGTCAAACTTTTTGCTTCTTCCGAGTCAAGATCGATCCCCGCTTCTTGTGCAGCCGATTCAAAAGCTGCTGTCTCGGCTCCCGGAATGATATATTCTTCTGCGGCTGATTCATAATCTGCAGAGCCAATTCCTAACAGATGCCATCCATCACCAAACACGCCATCATTTGCCCAATCGGTGGCCCACGTTCCAACGGTGGTTACCGAAACAAAATATACCACAAACATCACCAGCGCAAAAATCGGCAATGCCAGCCATCGGTTTGTAACAACACGGTCAATTTTGTCGGAAGTGGTTCGTGCGCTTTTCTTTTTTTTCTGATAACAACTTCTAATCACGGATGCAATATAAAGGTACCGCTCGTTAGTGATAATGCTCTCCGCATCATCGTCCAATTCGGTTTCCGCTGTCCGAATATCCTGCTCAATGTGCTCTAAAACGGCTTTATCAATCTTTAATTTTTGAAGAACTTTTTCGTCTCTTTCAAAAATTTTTATGGCATACCATCGCTGTTGTTGTGCAGGTAAATCATGGACAGCAGCTTCTTCGATATGCGCGATAGCATGCTCAACAGGGCCGCTAAACCGATGCTGCGGAACCGTTTCTCCCGTTCCGGCAGCAGTAATTGCCGCCTCCGCCGCCTGCATAACTCCGGTTCCTTTCAGCGCCGAAATCTCTACAACCGGACAGCCTAACTGCCGAGACAGTTCTTCGGTATGAATTTTGTCTCCTTTTTTCCGAACGATGTCCATCATGTTAATTGCCACAACAACAGGAATACCTAATTCCGTTAACTGCGTTGTTAAATAAAGGTTCCGTTCCAGGTTTGTTCCGTCTACAATATTCAAAATGGCATCCGGACGTTCATTGACTAAATAATCCCGAGCCACAACCTCTTCCAATGTATACGGAGATAAAGAATAAATACCCGGCAAATCCATAATAGAAACGTTACTATGTTTTTTTAACTTGCCACGTTTTTTTTCTACCGTAACTCCGGGCCAGTTTCCAACAAATTGATTGGACCCTGTTAATGCGTTGAATAGTGTCGTTTTTCCGCTATTGGGATTTCCCGCAAGCGCAATTCTGATTTCCATACCATCTTCCTTTCTAATCACAGTTAGATAAGCCTAACCATTGAGCAAAAAAATATTCTTTACTGGACCTCTATCATCTCGGCATCGTTTTTCCGGATAGATAATTCATAGCCTCTTACCGTAACCTCCATAGGATCCCCCAGCGGTGCAACTTTTCGAACATGGATCATGATCCCCTTTGTAATTCCCATATCCATGATACGCCGTTTAACCGCACCTTCGCCGTGCAATTTGACAACAGCAACTGTTTGCCCGACAGGAACCTGCTTTAACGTTTTCATAACCTTTCCTCCCTCTCTGATAAGTTTTGCTAAACCATAATCTTCCCCGCCATTTCCCGGCTGACCGCAATCCGAGAATCCTTGACATTTACAATCAGATTTCCGCCGATTTCAGATACGATTGTAATTGTTGAACCAACAACAAACCCCAAATTTTCAAGATGCATACGAACTTCCGGTTTTCCTCCGACTTTCTTGATAATATTCTCTTCGCCTACAGGGGCTAAAATTAACGGCATCATACGACCTCCTCCCAACGAGTCATCTATTAGGTAGCAAAAACTAACTACATATAAGTTAGCACAGACTAACCGATTTGTCAAGACGGTTTTCAAAAAATTTACAATCTATTTTAAATAAAAAAAGAGGACGGGGTTTTGCTTGTATTAAACAAAACCCCGTCCTCTTTAAATTTTACTGAGCTCTCTTATTTATTGCGACGCAAGCAATTGATCCGGTGCATATTGAGCCACTACCGCATCATTCATTTGTACATCCAGCGCCTGAGTCCAAGATTGAACAAGTTCCGAACA
>WHHJ01000030.1 GCA_014872655.1 Clostridia bacterium | reverse complement strand
GTTTTATCATTGTTTAATTTTCAAGGTCCATCGCCGCTCCTCAGGTCTGCCTCGCAGCCCCCTTTCTTTCGCGGCTTGATTATTATACCACATCTCTTAAGCCTTGTCAACTGTTTTTTTGAAAAAATATCTGTTTTTACATTTTTATACAACCAACGACATTTTTCAGCAAGAATTTTATACAGTTTGCCAACACCTGTTCCAAACCCTCATAAAAACAGATTTAACACAAGAGTTATCATGCTTTCCATAATATATATAATGTAACCAGACAATTTTAAATTATTCGAATCTCCTTCTGTCAAAAAATCACCATTCAAACTCTACCCGGTTCTTAGGGACCAATGGGGATTCCGTTTCTTCTTGAGTCAATTCCGGCATGTCAGGCAGCTGCAACATCAAATGATACAGTGGGGCCGCTTCTGAAAAAGCCTGTATAATAATTTGAACCAGATCTTTTGTATAAGCTCCCTCCGTCCCCATCTGCCCCCCTGACACATGTACATTTTTTGATATATACCATTCTTTTAGATCTTCCGGATAAGACTCTGAAAATTTCCGTTTATAAAACTCGGTATCTAAAGCCAAAGACCGCAGCGGCTTTATTTTTTCTCGAAAAGAATCTGGATACCACTCAATATAGCGGCGATATAACATCATAGTATGCGGTGTGGCCGAATAGTATCCCATCCCATATCGGAAGGAGTCTGGAAGTAATTCAAAATAAAAGCAAGGAGCCTGTATCCACTCTCGAGATGGACGCTTAAAAGTTAGCCACATATTATCCCGGTATAAAGTACTTTTATCTTTCGAAAATCGTGTATCGCGATAAACATGGCAAAGACAGTATCTCGGAACGGTTACAATTTTAGAGTCAATCTCTGTCAAACAAGGAGCAAGTGCCTCTACCAAATCATAAAACGGCTGCTGAACATACTGCCGAAAAATATCCTTGTGAGAATTATACCAATCCCGGCTATTTTGCCGCTTATTCTCTTTTAAAAAGGAAACAGTCTGAGCTGAAAACCCCTCAAAAGCCATACGATACACCCCATTGTAGAATTTGAATAGTATCATATTATCATAAATTATAAAATTTGTAAATACTTTATTGATTTTACTATTGCATTATTGTTTTTTTTATAGTATAATGGCGTAGGATTATTTAAGTTTATATTATAATTTTTGAGGCGTATGAAAAGATGTTTGGAGTAAAAAAACATGGGATCCGGTTTTCGACCACAGAGATCATTGCATTTAGTTTTCTGGCAGCCATTTTAGCTGGGGCCTGCCTGCTTTCTCTGCCAATCAGTTCATCATCCGGAGAGCCGACTAATTTTATCGATTCGCTTTTTACTGCAACCAGTTCTACTTGCGTAACAGGATTGGTCGTTGTGCCGACTTTTGAGCACTGGAGCATATTCGGAAAAATTGTTGTTTTGCTCTTAATTCAGTGCGGTGGACTTGGAATTGTAACGCTGACATCTCTTGCAATGATTATTATCGGGAAAAAATTGGGGATCAAGGATCGAATGCTATTACAAGATGCCTTTAATTTAGATGTATTATCCGGTCAAGTTCGGTTTGTTAAGCGTGTATTTGTCGGAACCATGACATTTGAAGCTATTGGCGCACTTTTATATATGATTGTCTTTATTCCGGAATTCGGACTTATCAAAGGCATTGGCATATCGGTTTTTAATTCGGTTTCTGCTTTCTGCAATGCAGGAATCGACATTATCGGACCAAGCAGTCTAATGCCATATGTAGACAATCCCTTAGTAAATCTAGTCACAATGGGTCTGATCATCTTTGGCGGACTTGGCTTTGTTGTCTGGTGGGATATCGGCCGGCTGTTTAAAATGGTCCGGAAAGGACAAATTAAAGTTCGGCAAACCGCTCGCAAATTGACACTACACTCTAAAATCGTCTTAATATCTACCTTTGTTCTTATTTTTGGCGGCGCATTATTGATTTTTCTGTTTGAACACGACAACCCAAAAACCATGGGAAATCTTAATATAGGCGGAAAGATTCTGGCCTCACTGTTTCAGTCTGTAACAACCCGTACGGCAGGGTTTATGACGATATCTCAAACAGGATTAACCGATTCCAGTTGTTTGATTAGTATTCTGCTGATGTTTATCGGTGGATCTCCGGTAGGTACGGCGGGCGGAATAAAAACAACAACTGCGGCAGTCATTGTTATTGCTGCACTGGCTGTTGTCAACAAAAGAAGAGACACCATCGCTTTTAATCGGAGAATCCCCTTTGAGTCGATTCAAAAAGCACTGACGGTAACGCTGATTAGCTTAACGATGTTATTCATTTCTACACTGTTGGTCGCAACATTCTCCGGCGGAAATTTGTTGGATGTTTTTTATGAAACGACAAGCGCACTTGGCACCGTTGGCCTCAGTAGAGATTACACGCCTTTATTGAGTACAGTTGGAAAGATTGTGATTACGCTGACGATGTATCTTGGAAGAATCGGACCTATTACGATGGCGATCATCTTTGGTATTAAAAATGATAAAACAAAATCGATACAGTTTCCTGAAGAAAATATAAGAATTGGATAGGAGTATCTGAAAATGAAAAAATCTATTGCTGTTTTGGGACTGGGGAAATATGGAACCAGTATCGCATTAGAACTTGCACGTTCCGGAGCAGAAGTTCTTGCAGTTGACTTGAAAGAAGAAAGAATAAAAGAAGTGGCAGACGAAGTTACCTATGCTGTTCGCGCCGATGTTTGCGACGCAGAGGCTATCAAAGCGCTGGGTATTGGAAACATGGATGCGGTAATTATCGCCATGACATCTAACTTAGACGCTTGTATTATGAGCACAATCGTAGCAAAAGAATTAAATGTACCTCTGGTAATTGTGAAATGCAGAGATAAACTACATGAACAAATTTTAAAAAAGATCGGAGCAGATAAAGTGGTTATTCCGGAAAAAGAGTCTGCTTCTCGATTGGCAAAAAATCTGATGTCCGGAAACTTTGTGGACTTCATGGAATTATCGGATGATGTCAGCATTGCAGAGATTTCAGCAAAACCTGAATGGATCGGAAAAACCTTGGACCAATTGGACTTTAGACAAAAATACGGAGCCAATGTTTTTGCTATCCGGACAGGCGAAAAAATGCAGACAGACGTAGATCCGCATCGTCCTATTGCAAAAGGCTCCACTCTGTTTGTATTAGCAGAAACTAAAAATATTAAAAAATTAATGTAATATAATAAAGGGTTGACCACTATGGCGAGTTTGTTTGAAAAACTGATTGAAGATATTCAAGATCATCATGAAACGGTCTTTTCCATGATAGAGATGACGAATGCTGGAATACAATCTAAAGACCTAGTGCCGGCCCCTGCAACTCGATATAGTTACTCGATCTCAAAAGGCTTTACGGCAACAGCCGTTGGCATGCTGGAATTGGACGGAGTTCTGTCAGATGAGGATCTCATTTATCCTCTCTTTGAAGATTTATTCCCTGCAAATCATGACATCAAATGGGAAACGGTCAAAATCAAAGATGTACTCCATCATCGTTCCGGGTTGGCAAAACCGATGTTCAGCGTGGACTGCGACGATTTTTCCGAATACCAAACAGATGATTTTTTAAAAATCATGTTTGCAGAAAAACTGGACAATGAGGTCGGGAAAGAAATGACCTATATCGACGGCCATTATTATCTTCTTTCACGCGTTGTAGAGAAAAAAACAGGAATGACGCTTTATCAATTTCTTTTAGAGAATTTGTTCAACCCCATGCACTTTCAGGGACAAGCCTGGGCAACCTGTCCGCAAGGACATACAATGGGCGGATCCGGACTTTCGGTTCGTACCCAGGACATGATTAAAATGGGCTGGATGTATTTGAATAACGGCGTTTACGAGGGGAAAAGATATCTATCCGAAGAATGGGTAAAAAAGGCTATGGACACGATTCCGGTAGACCAATTTGGAGATTATGGATATGCGATTCAACGAAAAGCCGGGAGCAACGGAGATTGCTATTTTTCTGGTGCGTTTGGACAATTGATCAATATCATGCCGAGAACACACCGCGTAATCGCACTGCACTCCTATACCAGCAATATCTTACGGATCATTGACAATTTAAGAATATGGGAAGACGAAGAATTGCAACAGCAGTAACAAAGCGTCAACCTTCGTTTCCAAGATTCTGAAACTATCAAACAAGACAGCATGGAAACACTTTGCCATAAGCTGTCTTTTCTTTTCAGAGAAACGGCAATAAACTTGACTTCTCCCACAAGAAAACATATAAAACAACTTAAAAACACTATTAAAGAAAAGGAGCACAAAATGTACGAGTATACAAAATACAGCCCAGACACTTATCTTTTACCTGTATGGCAAGGGACGGAAGTATATAATGAAACGGTCATGTTTGTAGATGAACAGAAAGTTCCTCTTTTATACAAAGTGGACCAGATTATTTCCGTACGTTCTTCGGACCTAAAGACGGAATACGTTCAAGGCGAGGATTATTTGCTTGAAAACGGATATTTAGTTCGAACACCAACAAGCCGAATTCCCATGTTTACACAGTCTGAATACTATCCGGAAAGTCCTGAACAGGCTGCCTGCTTTCCCTGCGCAGACCCGGCTCATCCGTGGATTCGCTACGGAGAAGAAACCACTTTTTTCTCAAGACAGGTTCATGTATCCTATACTCACTCTGATTCCTGGAATGGTTATATTCCGCCTCAAAGCAATAAATTTTCCCAAGTGCTTCAAAAGCTTTCGCAAAATGAACCGATTAATGTTGTCTTTTTTGGCGACAGCATCACGGTTGGTGCATGCTCCAGCAAAATGATTGAAGCCGAGCCCTATGCGGATATCTGGTGCGAAATGGTTGTTTATGCACTGAAAAAACATTTTCACCACGATAAAATTCAATACATTAACACCGCCGTTGGCGGAACCGGATCGGACTGGGGAGAACAGACGATTCAGCAGAATGCAATCGCGCACAATCCGGACTTACTGTTTTTAGGATTTGGCGGGAATGACGGCTGGCTTCCTGCAGAAACATATCAAACACGGATGCAGCATATGGTCGACGCAGTCCTTACAAGTTGTCCTCAAACAGAAATTGCCGTTGTATCCACCATGCTCCCGCACTTCCGTGTTGCAGGTTTTTCCTGCGCGCAGCACGAGCAGGAACGTGCGCTGAGAGAACTTTGCAGACAATACAGCCAAGTAGATCTGGTACCGATGACAACCATGCACCAAACACTGTTACACCACAAACGGTATTATGACATGACAGGAAACAACGTCAATCACCCCAACGATTTTCTAGCACGTATTTACGCTCAGACTGCAGTCAAAACACTGTTGGGATAAATATGCCGACAGCAAAAAACACAGCCTAAACAGCTTACCCATTTATAAAAATGAAAGAAAAACATTCCAAAAAAAATAGCAGGGGTTATAACCCCTGCTATTTTTTTATTCCAATGTTATTCCTACACATTACTTATTATAATCTACCTTAATGAGTATCGTGAAAAATCGATTCTTCTACAGAAGGCTTCTCTTTCTTTTGAGGATTATCCAGTGCGATATGCTTCAAAAGAACTGGATAAATCATAAAGTTATTAAACAATGCGCAAAAAGTAAACACACAGGCCAAATAAACCGGAAAAGCAATTTGCCAAAAGAGCAGAAAAATAATAAATAAAATGCCGTTTACCAAAAGCATCGCAATATTGCGCCCGATCTTGTGCATTGCCAAAATAAAACTGTTTCGAATCACCTGACCCAATGTCAGCTCAAAAGAAACCAACATCGTAAACATATAAAAATTGGCGCATATCACTAAATAAGCAATAAACAACAAAACAACAAGTGCCACGATGCGAACCACTCCGGGGATTGACGCCATCAAATTGACGTCCATCCAAAGGGATATGGAAAAATATAATAATACGCCGACCACAATATCAAACAGTGTCAACAACAGTCCCGGTTTAAAATATTCTTTGCACTTGCGTGTAAAATCATATAATACATCTACATGCTTGTCCTGAGAAAAATTACGCATCACATAATTCAGCGCAGCCGTGGCAGGACCGATCGTCAAAATCGGCAGACAGGCAAATACGTAGACCAGATTCAGCCCGACCATTTTAGAAAAGTTCAAAAAATACGTTTTAAAAAATCGAATATACGCAGGAGCCCGCTCCGCATCTTTTCCGATTCCGGGACCTTCGGTGTCTTTAAACGAAAAAAATTTCATATGGTTCCTCTTTCAATGAAAAATTAAAGTATTCCGTGAATTCCAGCCAAAATATACGGAGTCAGATACCACTCCCAAAACATGAGCCCTACACTAATCACCAATGTTACCGCACAAGTTGCCGAATACTTTTTTAAACAGCGAACACGATCCTCTGATTTCAGACAAGCCGTTTTATAAGAAAATTCTACAGCTTCTGACCCTAACACGCACAATACCATAAACAACAACAGCGAAACCGGCATAATAACGGTTGCAACAACAATTCCGCCCCGCAATCCATATGTAATATAACACAACGTTGCATAAAACCCCGTCATATAGGCTTTCAGAAAAACAACCGGAAAAACCAACACAAACCCGGCCATGGAATATCCTAAAAAGCAAACCAACACCACGTATAAAACGGTGTCTGAAAAAGCATACAGGCCGCCCGACGCCGTCCCGCCGTTTAGAATACTTCGGATACACTCTGCCAAATATGGCAAATCATCTAAATAGAAAAATCGAATACAAATACACCCGAAAAGATATCCCAGCAACAAAGTTCCAATTACGCAAACAGAAATTTTTTGCTTATCCGTCAACTTCTTTAACACAAAAAACGCTCCCCGCAAAATACTGTTTCATCATATGCGGACAAATTGTTTTTTATGCTCCCCGTTGGGGCCACCTACCCATTGTTGAATAGATGAAAAACTTTTTTAAACGTCTTTTTCGGCCATTTCAGCTTCCGCCGCTTTAATCATAATAGCACATTCGATCCGTTTCCGTTCCAGTTCGCAAGACATCTTATGCGGCTTTAGAATGTCTCCGTTCTCGTTAAAATTATTAGCGGCACATCCGCCCGAACAATAATACTTAGCAAAACAATTTTCACATTCCGGTTTTGCTAAAACCGTTGCGGCCGTAAATTGTCTGCGAATCGTTTCGTTTAACTGGGTTCCATCCAACACGTTTCCCATTCGGAACTCGGGCATTCCGGCAAAACGATGGCACGGATAGATATCGCCGTCCGGTGTAACAGCCAGATATTCACTGCCGGAACCGCAACCCTTTACACGCTTAATCACACACGGGCCTTGCTGCAGATCAATCATAAAATGGAAAAAGTTAAAAAAGTCTCCATTCCTTTTGTATTCGATCATCTTTTTAGCCAAAGATTCATATTCAGCATAAATCTGCTCCAACATCGACTCTTTTAAAGCCATAGGATGGTTGGAATCCAATACCACTGGTTCCACAGAAACCTGCTCAAAGCCAAGCTCTTTTAAATGCACAACATCTTTGCCAAAATCCAAATTCTGAGCGGTAAAAGTACCCCGAACATAATAATCTTTACCCTTACGCTGCCGGACAAACTTTTGGAATTTCGGAACGATTTTATCATAAGAACCTGTCCCGTCTACCCGAACGCGAACGGCATCGTTTACGCATTTACGGCCATCTAAAGACAGCACGACATTAGACATTTCTTGATTTAGATAATCTATGACCTCATCCGTCAACAGCATACCGTTTGTTGTTAGCGTAAAACGGAATCTCTTCCCTGTGGATTCTTCCAAACTGCGTGCATAAGAAACCGTCTGCTTGACGACTTCAAAATTCATCAGCGGCTCCCCGCCAAAAAAATCCACCTCGATATTTCGACGTTTCTCGGATCGTTCAATCACAAAATCAATCGCTTTTTTAGCAACCTCAAAAGGCATCACCTTACGTCCCTGCGCAAAATCTCCGCCTTCTGCAAAACAATATTTACACCGCAAATTGCAGTCGTGTGAAATGTGCAGGCACAAAGCCTTAATCGGATAGGTCGACTCCAACTGGATCTCGTAATCCCGCTTAGAAAACAACATTCCTTCCCGATATAAACCGTACAGTTCTTCATAAGCCTGTCGAATCTCGCTGTCTGCATAACGATCCGACATGGCCGAAATCACTTCTGCAGGACATTCGCCCGTCATTTGATCTTCCTGCAAAAATTGCAGCATCTCAAACGGCAACTTCTCCAAAACATGAATCGCGCCGCTTTCAACATCCATGCAAATATGATATCCATTTAAACTGTAACAGTGCAACATATAAAAAGCATCTCCCAATAAATAAAAAAAGGAATGATAGATATGAAGCTTTCGCCCCATATCTGTCATTCATCTGCATCTTAAATTATTTGTTATTTTCGTTCTCGCATTTTTGGTTTGCAACCGTACAAGACGTTTTGCAAGCAGACTGACAAGAAGTCTGGCATTCTCCGCAACCACCGTTGCATGCGCTCTTTTTCAATGTTGCACCCGATAATGTTTTTACAAATTTCATTTGGCTCATCCTTTCTTTTACTTCCTGATATTTACACTCAGAATCCCACCAATTGCGGCAGGGATCATTTCAATCAATAAAAAAATCAGCATTTTCACAGAAAATATCTGCCCGCTTCCCACGGCAAAACTGACAATGGTATGAACGGCAAAAAACAACAGTCCTGTAATAGCGCCATTTAATAATCCTTTGGATCGAATCAATAAAGTGGCAACAAATCCGGCCACCAACGCAGCAAGTGCCATACAGATATATCCAAAAATGCCTGCGGTACTGTCAGGAATTGAATTGATCGTTAATAGCAACGAAAAACCCAACATCGCCAACGCGGCAAAAGCCGCTCCGACGGCAAGTCCAATCATATATCTGGCCGCATTTTTCAAAAAACTGCTCCCTTGATAGGACGATTCTTTCCCGGAAACTTTCTGCATACAACATCTCTCCTTTTTCCACTTGGCTATTAAAGGATATGATGCACACACAGCGATTATGACTTTAGATTATTCCTTTTCGGCACCTTTTTTCAAGGAACCGTTTTCTTCTTCAGAACTGATCGTCCTGTTCAGACTTGTTTTTTCCAAAAAATCTCGACTTGGATTTTTTTTCCGGCATGGCCTCTTTTTCTTTTGCAGAAACAGCCGTCTCTTTTTCCTTGCTGACATTGTCTTTGGACTGAACCGCCCATTTTTTCACAGTGATCCGAACTTTATCCGCACCGGTCTCAATAACGTAGGCCTCTTCTGCCTCTTTCACCTGACGAACAACGCCGGTAATGCCGCCAATCGTCGTAATGGTGTCGCCCACCGTAATGCTATTACGCATGGCCTGCGATTCCTTCTCCTGCTTGCGCTGAGGACGAATCAGCAGAAAATAAAATAATACGGCAATCAACACAAACGGAATAATGGTAGAAAGCATACCCAGCCACTGTTCAGGCGTGTTTGCCGTCGTTTGCTCCCCTTCTAAAAGAACGGGGGCTACAAGAGCTATGATATTCGACATAGAGTACCTCCAAATAATTTGACTTATAATGATTATACTATAGAATGCCTTAAATTTCAATAGGAGAAACTAAACTTTATGTAAACTTATCGGCATACGCATTTCTAAAAAAGACATCTCTAATAAAGATTCGACACAAAGCGGCAATCCTATTTTGACCGTTTTTAAACACAAAAATAATTCAAATTCTTCGGCCGTAAATTTCCCGCTTTTGCTCATAAAAAGTTTCAAACCGATCTTCTTCCAACGCGCAGCGGATATCAGCCATTAACCGGTTATAAAAATACAGATTGTGCATCACGGCAAACCGCATTCCCAGCATCTCGCCCGATTTCAGCAAATGCCGGAGATATGCCCTCGAATACTTTTGACAAACCGGACAATCACAGGCTTCGTCAATCGGAGAAAAATCATCACGATACTTCAGATTGGCGATGTTGATGATTCCCTGCGAAGTAAACAAATGTCCGTGCCGGGCATTGCGCGAAGGCATGACACAATCAAAAAAGTCTATGCCTCGATGCACCGCCTCCAGAATATTAACAGGGGTTCCGACTCCCATCAAATACCTGGGCTTGTTTTGTGGCATATTCGGTTCTACCGCATCAATAATACGATACATATCCTCTGTTTCTTCGCCTACGGCAAGTCCGCCAATAGCATACCCGTCCAAATCCAATTCGGCGATATCTTTCATGTGCCGAATTCGTAAATCCTCATAAGTTCCGCCCTGATTGATTCCCCAAAGCATCTGATGCGGATTCACCGCACCGGACGCATTCAGGCGTGCCAGTTCCTTCTTACACCGAACCAACCAACGATACGTCCGTTCACAGGAACGTTTTACATAATCATACTCGGCCGGATTTTCGATACATTCATCAAACGCCATCGCAATCGTCGACCCCAGGTTGGACTGTATCCGCATGCTTTCTTCCGGGCCCATAAAAATCCGGCGCCCATCTACATGAGAAGCAAATGTGACCCCTTCTTCTTTGATCTGACGGAGTTGTGCCAGTGAAAAAACCTGAAATCCGCCGCTGTCTGTTAAAATCGGATGATCCCAATGAACAAACCGATGTAATCCACCGGCCTGTCGAACCAAATCGTCCCCCGGACGAACATGCAAATGATACGTATTACACAATAAAACCTGACAACCTAAAAGTTCCAAATCATCCGCAGAAATACCGCCTTTAATCGCTCCGGCTGTACCGACATTCATAAAAACAGGCGTCTGGATGGTTCCGTGCACCGTTTGAAAGGTTCCTCGCCGTGCGCGTCCTTGTTGCTTTAAAATCGTAAACATCTATTTTCCCCTTCTGCTCAACATCAATCGGTTATCGGCGTACTTAATATAAAAACATCGCATCGCCGAATGAAAAGAAACGATATCGCTGACGAACCGCTTCTTCATAGGCATGCAAAATTTTCTCCCGATCCGAAAATGCACTGACCAGCATAATTAAGGTGCTCTCCGGCAAATGAAAATTCGTGATCAGTCGATCGACAACATGGAACGAAAATCCGGGATAAATAAAGATGTCCGTTTGCCCGCTGGTTGCACAAAGAGGCAACTCCCGTCCCACCGTTTCCAACACCCGAACCGAAGTTGTACCAACGGCTGTAATCCGACCGCCATTCTGTTTGGTACGGTTAATCGTATCGGCCGCTTGTTGAGAAAGAATAAAACTTTCTGTATGCATTTTGTGTTTTGTCGGGTCTTCTTCTTTAACCGGTCGAAAAGTGCCCAATCCCACATGCAGGGTAACAAAAACGATCTGCACGCCTTTTTGTTGTAACTGCTGCAACAACTCCGGCGTAAAGTGAAGTCCTGCCGTCGGAGCAGCTACAGAACCGTCATGTTTGGCATAAACAGTTTGGTACCGGCCAGCATCTTTCAATTTTTCATGAATATACGGAGGAAGCGGGACTTGTCCCAACTGCTTGAGACGTTCTGTTACGTCTTGCTCACAGGTAAACCGAATGATACGATTTCCGTCCTCAATAATATCCAAAACCTCGCACGTTACATTATCAATATCCAAAACCGTTCCGATTTTTGCTTTTTTTCCCGGTTTGACCAAGCATTCCCAAACATCTGCTTCCTGCATCGGCCGAAGCAAAAAGACCTCTACAACAGCTCCGGTATCACGTCTTACCGCATACAGTCGAGCCGGAATAACCCGAGAATCGTTTAAAACCAAACAATCTCCCGGCTCAAAAAAATCTATAATATCCCGAAAATGTTTATGAGTCAATTCTCCAGTTTGACGATTACAGCAAAGCAAACGGCTTTCATCCCGAGGTTCTATTGGGGTCTGCGCAATCAATTCGGGAGGTAAATCATAGTTAAAATCAGATAATTTCATAAATAACGGTCAAAACTCCTTAAAAATTTGAAAAAATATAATTGACAAGCTTTTTCAACGATGATATAATAATAAAAACATGTATTATTATACAGCCTTGCGTGTTCCTTGTCAAGGACCCTCCGCCGACCGTGCCGAAAGTTTTTGATATAGGAGCGTATACAAATTTGTTATCACTCACATACAATGTGATATAGGAGAGATTGATTATGAACAACTACAAAATTGCCATTGTCGGCGCAACCGGCATGGTAGGACGTACTTTTCTGAAAGTTTTGGAGGAATACGGTCTGCAGGCAGATTATACCTTGTTTGCATCTGCCCGCTCGGCGGGTTCTGAAGTGGAATTCTTCGGGAAAAAATACACGGTAAAACTACTCGATGAACATAGCTTTGACGAGGGATTTGACATCGCCCTGTTCTCCGCAGGCGGATCAACAAGCGAAAAGTTCTCCCCCATCGCAGCTCAACACGGATGCGTTGTCATCGACAACAGCTCCGCATGGCGTATGGATCCGAACGTACCGCTTGTTATTCCCGAAGTCAATCCGGAAGATATTCGGAAGCACAACGGAATTATCGCAAATCCAAACTGTTCTACAATCCAGGCAGTTGTTGCGCTGAAACCTTTACATGACCTGTACAAGATCAAACGAATTGTTTACTCGACTTATCAGGCGGTTTCCGGCGCAGGGCTCGGCGGCTACAATGACCTCAAGTACGGCATTGAGGGCAAAGAACCGCAAAAATTCCCGCATCCGATCTTCTCGAACTGTTTACCGCATATTGACGTTTTTGAAGAAAACGGATACACAAAAGAAGAAATGAAAATGGTCAATGAAACTCGGAAGATTTTGCACGACGATTCGTTGAAAATCACGGCAACCACCGTTCGAGTTCCTGTATTTGATTGTCACAGTGAATCAATCAATGTAGAATTCTACAAGGATTTTGATCTGGATGAAGTACGTAACGCTTTGGCAAACTTTGACGGTATTATCGTACAGGACGATCCTAAAAACAATGTATACCCGATGGCAATTACTGCAAAAGGAACCAACGAGGTTTACGTTGGCAGAATCAGACGGGATGACAGTGCTCCCAATGCATTAAACATGTGGGTCGTTGCCGACAATATCCGTAAGGGTGCGGCAGCCAATGCAGTGCAAATTGCATTGAAACTGATCGATATGTGGCAAACAGGAGAACTGAAAAAATAATTTACTAAAAGGGAGGCCCCGGTTTGAGAAAAAGTATCTTCTCAGGCTCTGCGGCAGCTCTTACCACCCCTTTCAAAGCTGATATGAGCATAGACTACAGCGTGCTGGAACAGATGATTGAATTTCAACTGGCCAACAATACGGACGCTTTAGTGATTTGCGGGACAACGGGCGAAACCCCGGCACTGGAAGACAGTGAACATAAAAGACTTATAAAATTTTGTATTAACAAGGTGGGCGGAAGAGTTCCTGTTATTGCGGGCGCTGGCAGCAATAACACAACTCGAGCACTGGATTTTGCTGAATTTGCAAAGGAAGTCGGTGCAGATGCCCACCTTCAAATTACCCCCTATTACAACCGAACCACACAACAAGGAATTATCAATCATTTTTTGTATATTGCGGATCGAATCAATTTGCCGATGATTGTTTACAATGTTCCGTCCAGAACAGGCGTAAACATCGCTCCGGAAACATATTTAAAACTTTCTCGGCATAAAAATATTATAGCCGCAAAAGAGGCTAATCCGGACCTTGCCGCGTTGGCAAGAACGCTTTCGTTATGCAAAAAGAACTTAGATATTTATTGCGGAGACGACAGCGTCATTACCCCAATGCTGGCTTTGGGAGCAAAAGGTGTTATCAGCGTGATGGCCAATATCGTTCCGCAACAGACACACCAGTTATGTGCCGATTTTTTTGCAGGAAACGTTCAAAAGAGCGCACAGGCACAAACGGAATTGACCGGTCTAATCCGCGCTTTGTTTGCAGAGCCGAATCCTATCCCTGTCAAAGCCGCGCAACAAATGATGGGATTTGACGTTGGATTGCCTCGGAGACCTCTGGTAAAAGCGGGAAAAAAGTGCGTAAAAGAATTGGAACGGCAGATGAAAAAACTCCGGCTGATCTAAAAAAGCGCAACTTCATACCCGGGGGGATTTATATGACCGATATACGAGATATTTTGACAAGTATTTCATTGGAAACAGACGTTATTGTTGTAAACGTTTTTGATTTGGATAATACAACCGCAGCTATTGCCGATTTATTTACAAAGCTGGGAGCAGAAGGAGTTAATATCAATATGATTGCATTAAACCCTTCTTGCAAAACAACCCAAACATTGTCTTTTACGGCCAATGCGGCGGATACGACGCGTATTATACAAATCATCACACAGTTACAAGCAGATAAAAAGCCGAGAATCGAGTTAAATGCTCAAAACTGCATTGCAACGTTCTGCGGGCAAAAAGTGGAACAGGAATGCGGCATATGTGCTTTTGTTTTTGAAGCCTTTGCCAATTACGGCATTCGAATAAAACTCATTACAACGTCTAAAAGAACCATTGCCTGCCTGTTTGATGAGCGATATTACGGCAATGCCGTAAAAATGTTCCGTGAAGTATTTAGAGAAGAACTGACTGAATAAAATAAAAGATCCGGGAACCTTTTCCCGGATCTTTTATTTCCCGGGAAATTTCCCCGGTATCCATTTTCTTATTGAACAATAATATGCTTTTGATAAAACGCTTCGTCAAACATCGTCTGATACAATTGTCTTACATGCTGACGTACGATGTCATCCGGTTGAGGCTCCGAACAAAAAATCAAATACCGATCTGTCAAAACCGAAGATCGAACACCCGTCAGATGCATCCCGTTGCGCAAATAAAATCCGATTCTGCGCTGTCGAATACTGCGATCGTCCGAATCAATGGCATAGTCGGGATCCTCGACCTCTCCGTAAACGCCATGTGCGCCAATCTGTTCTCGCAATAATTGCAAAATTTGCGCACCTAAACCCTGAGAACGGAAAGCTGCCAATACCGCAAAGAAATCCAACAAATACAGCGAAGGCTCACAAACAAAAAACCACGCATAGGCAACCAACTGTGACTGTTGATAAAAGCCGAAGCAACGATAAAGCCCTCGAGTCATCAAATCTTTGATATGGTCTTTTGTTTTTAGTTCACTGGCAGGAAAATCATGAATGGCGTATCGGTCATAGATGTCAAACACTTCGGCAAGATCCAAACACTTCATTTCCATAAAAAACACCCTTTAAAAATCAAAATGATCCGGATCCGAACCCGTCCGACGGAAACAGTTTAATCCATTGATTATCTGCATTTGCTCTTCATTGAGCTCAAAATCAAAAATATCCGCATTTTCCTGAATTCTTTCCTGATGTACAGATTTTGGAAAAACAACAATATCGCGCTGCAAAACCCATCTTAAAATCACCTGAGCCGTTGTTTTTCCGCATGCCTGCGCGATCTCCAAAATGCGAGGCTCCTCGATCAATGTACCCGCGCCCAAAGGGCTCCAAGCTTCATAACAAATCCCATGATCCGCACAAAAACCTACAGATTCATTGTCCTGCATATAGGGGCTGAACTCCATTTGATCCACAGCAGGAACCACTTCGCAATGCTCTAATAATGTCTGAAGATGATGCACCTTGAAGTTTGAAACACCTATGGCTTTTGCCCGGCCGCTTTGATAGATTTTTTCTAAACAGCGCCAAGATTCTATAAAATTCTCAACCGGCCAATGAATCAAATATAAATCCACATAATCCGTCTGCAATTTCTCCAGACTTTCTTCAAATGCCTGCATCTGTCTGCCGCTGCGCATATCATCATTCCACAATTTTGTAGTAATAAACAGATCCTTTCGATCAATCCCACTGCGGCGAATAGCCTGTCCCACATCCTGCTCGTTTTTATAAATCGCCGCCGTATCAATATGCCGATACCCTGCCTGCAATGCCCACAAAACCGCATTTTGTGTTTCAGCCCCAGCATTGGCTCGCCATACACCAAAACCGAATCGCGGAATAGACGTGCCGTTATTCAGCATTTTTCTTGAATGGATATCCCACTTCATTACAAATCCTCCTCTGCCATTTTTTTACAGTATATCATATTATCTTCATAATGTAAAGGATTTATGCATATCTATAAACAAACATATTAGATCGGGTGATATGATGAAAAAAACAGCAGCAATACTTCTTTGTTCCATTTTTTTATGGTCTGCAACAACGATAAAAACGCACGCACAAAACAGTGCTAAAGCAGCAATTACCATTGAGGCGCAGACTGGAATCAGTCTATATGAAAAAAATGCAGACGAACAACTGCCGATGGCCAGCACGACCAAGATCATGACGGCCCTAGTGGCATTGGAAAATGCAGATATCAACCAAACTTTTACGGTATCAGAAACCGCATGCAAAGTAGAGGGGACGCAAATCGGCCTGCTGGCCGGGGATCAGATTTCGCTCAATGATCTGCTGCATATGCTGATGATGAAATCCGCCAATGATGCAGCACAAACCATTGCAGAAAACATTTCCGGTTCGTTAGAAGCTTTTGCAGAGTTAATGAACGAACGTGCCAAACAAATGGGACTGACACATACCCATTTTGAAAATCCGCATGGATTGCCATCCGACAATCATTATACAACGGCCCGCGAATTAGCTTTAATTGCCGCAGAAGCACTAAAGAATGATACGTTTGCTCAAATTGTCAGCACCAAAAAGAAAAAATTAGATTATCACGGTTTAGTGATTGAAAATTCCAATCGCCTGCTTTCCTCGTATGAATACACCACAGGCGTTAAAACCGGATTTACTAAAGCAGCTGGACGCTGCCTGGTCACCTCCGCAAAAAAAGACGGAGTTACACTCATCAACGTCACTCTCAATGACGGCAATGACTGGCAGGATCACACAGAAATGTTTGAAGAAGGCTTTCGACGGGTCAGCAGTTATACGTTATACGAAGCAGGGCAATACTCCATAACCGTTCCGGTACTGAACGGAACACATCCGGCTCGTTTTACAAATCCAGAACCCGTCTACGGCGTGTGCATTGACGGACAAAAAATAGAATATATCCCGACGGACTGTTTGCCGCAGTCTTTATATGCCCCTATTCAAAAAGAAACCTTTGACCAACAGGTCTATGTAGAATTAGCATACAAAAACAGACTGGTAGGTACCATGAAACTGACCCTGTGTGAAAGTGTTGCACAAAAAGAAGACGAACAGACTTTTTCGGAAAAGTATCTGTATTATTTGAATCAAGTTTTCAAAAGCATCTTGCCATAACGTGATTTTTGTAGTACAATAAAGAAAACGAAAAAAAGGAAGTACCTATTTTGAGAATACAAAAATTTATTGCCGATTGCGGGGTATGCTCTCGGCGTGCTGCGGAGCAAAAAATTCTCCAGGGCAGCGTATTGGTAAACGGAAAGCCCGCACAGATCGGCCAAACAATTGATCCCGAAAAGGACCGGGTTATCTGCGACAAAAAGCGCATTCACTTAAAAGTTTGCAGCAAACAGTATTTTATGTTTTATAAGCCGCGCGGCGTCATCACTTCGATGAAAGCACAGGACGACCGGAGCGTAGTAGCAGACCTGATCGCCGGGATCAAAGGCCGCGTATACCCGGTAGGACGGCTGGACCGGGACTCTGAAGGATTGCTGCTGTTAACGGATGACGGAGAAGCGGCTCAAAAGTTGATGCACCCATCACATAATATCTGGAAAACCTATCGCGTAACGGTAAAGGGAAAACCCGCTGCCGAGGTTTTGGACAAACTCAGACAAGGAGTACAAATTGACGAACAAACCATAACACAACCTGCACAAGTGGAAATTCACAGCCAAACCGAGGATAAAACAGTTCTTCATATTTCTATCCATGAGGGAAAAAATCGTCAGATTCGTCGTATGTGCGAACAGTTGGGATTGGAAAATTCATTACTGAAACGAATTGCTTTCGGCCCGCTGCATTTGGGTCATATGGCTCCCGGTGCATATCGACCGCTTACCGACAAAGAACGGGACGAACTGCTGCGCAGCATCGATATCGATCCGCAAACAAAAATCAAGTCCGATCGCCGTCCTGCGCATCTTCACGCCGCACCCAAGAACAATCGCTATGTGACGGCAAAACAAAAAAAAGCGTCTATGAAATCCGTTTATGAAAGACGGTTTTTGAAACAATTTTCTTCTAAGAAAAAATAAAACGATCTGAAAGGCAGATTTTGATGAATTCTTCTTTTTATACCCTTCAAGTTGCAGGGCTAACCAGACAATTGCCCCTTTGCAAAATTAACGACCAGCTTTCTATTGCGGCCTTTGTTATTTTTGGGGATGTGGAATTAACGTGCCGCTGTGCCCAAGCTTTAATCCCTCTACTCCCGCCGCACGACGTGATGATGGTAGCCGAAGCAAAAGGGATTCCGCTGATCCACGAACTGGCGCGACAAATGCAGGTCAATCACTATATCGTAGCCCGGAAAGCGCCGAAACTTTATATGCAAAATCAGCTCAGCGTGACCGTAAAATCTATTACGACCCAAGCACAACAAACACTTTATATTGGGCAAAACGACGCAGAAATGATGCGTGGCAAACGCGTTTTATTGGTGGACGATGTAATTAGCACCGGTGAGTCTATGCATGCATTGGAACAACTGACCCTCGCCGCAGGCGGAACTGTTGCCGGCCGGGCGGCCATTCTCGCGGAAGGAGATGCGGCAAACCGAACAGACATTGTTTATCTGGAAAAACTGCCGCTGTTTTCAAATGAACTTTGATTTATTATACGACCACTTTGAACAATTAGGATACGAACCCCATGTTTTTTATCATGCAGATTCCGCCGTCACTTTTTTAAAACAGTATGCGGCGGGAAAAACCGTCGGATTCGGCGGCAGCATGACCTGCAAAGAGCTAGACCTTTACCAAGCTTTGAAAGATACCGCAAAGGCACTATATTGGCATTGGGAAACTCCGGGAGAAGAAACCCTGCGCCAGGCGATGACGGCAGATTTATACCTTTGTTCGGCCAATGCCGTCACGCAAGACGGAATGATCGTCAATCTTGACGGTAATGGAAACCGCATTGCAGGGACTATCTTTGGACCGAAAGAGGTTGTTTTTATCATTGGAAGGAATAAAATTGTCCCAACGCTTCAGGACGCCTACGAACGGATTCGCAACGTTGCCGCGCCGAAAAACGCAAAGCGTCTGGGAAAATCCACCCCATGCGCTCAAACCGGACACTGTGTCAACTGCAAAAGACCGGACAGCTTTTGCTGCGTTTTAAGTGTCCACATGCGTAAACCCGCCTCGATCAAAGGAACTGTATTGTTGATTGATGAAGATTTAGGTTATTGATTTTCCTTTACAGCCGCTTTATATCATTATTTATCATGAAAAAGAGACCGACTTTGTGAAAGTCGGTCTCTTTTTCCATAAATTCCCAGCATAAAAAAACAAAATGATAATTGACAATTTGTGATATGTGAGATATAATAATATCACAAATTGTGATATTGCGAGGAAAGTATCATGACCATTGCCGAAAAATTTAAAATTCTTACCGAAGGGGCAAAATATGATGTATCCTGTTCTTCTTCCGGAGCAAACCGCGGTTCTGTTCGCGGAAAGCATGGATTAACAAATGTCGGAGGCGTCTGTCATTCCTTTACCGCAGACGGACGATGCATTTCGCTGTTAAAAGTCTTATTGACCAACAACTGTATCTACGACTGCCAATATTGCGTCAATCGAAAATCCGCCGATGTTCCACGAGCCAAATTTGAACCGGAAGAACTTTGCAAACTGGTAATGGGCTTTTATGACCGGAACTATATTGAAGGATTGTTTTTATCCTCCGCCGTCTTCCGCAGTCCGGACGATACCATGGAACAGTTGATTCAAACCATTCACCTTCTGCGTGAAAAGTATTCTTTTAACGGATATATTCATTTAAAGGCCATTCCGGGCTGCGACCAAACCCTGTTAGACCATGCGGCGCAACTTGCAGACCGTATCAGCGTTAATATGGAACTACCCAGCAAAACCAGTTTAAAGATGCTGTGTCCGGATAAAAAAAGCGAACAAATCGTAACGCCAATCAAACGCTTATCCCAGTTATATGTCGCACAACAACAAGGGGCTTTCGGGCAGAAAAAGATTCTTCCGGCCGGGCAAACGACACAAATGATCATCGGAGCCTCTCCCGACACCGATTACGGCATTCTTCGCCTTTCCGAAAAACTATATCGGCAAATGAAAATGAAACGTGTTTACTATTCTGCCTATATTCCTACAGGCAATGCTAAAATTTTGCCGACAAAACCGCCTGATCTGATTCGCGAAAACCGATTATATCAAGCAGATTGGCTGTTGCGGTTTTACGGTTTTGAAGCCGAAGAGATTTTGGAACGTCAAACCAATTTGGCTTTAGACATGGATCCGAAATGCGCCTGGGCGCTGCGGCATCCGGAACTTTTTCCGATTGAAGTAAACACCGCAGACCCCCTGCAGCTGATGCGTGTTCCCGGGATCGGCATCAAATCGGTGAATAAAATTCTTGCAGCGCGAAAAACCACAAACCTCACATACGACGACCTCAAGCGAATGAAAATTGTGATGAAAAGAGCCGTACACTTCATCTTGTGCTCTGGCAAATACTACGGACTCGGGCTGCGAGAAGATGTTTTGCACCGAGCCCTGATTTCTGATGAATTTGCGGCAACCCAGCCCCAACAACTTAATTTACTGGACGAAATCCATTCATTCCAAGCCCCCTCTGCAAACACAAGCGGTGATTGGCGAATTCTTTCACCATTGCCGCAGCCTTCCCCGCAATCGCAATATGCCGCAATAACCGGTCAACTCTGACCTCATATTACTCTTTCTGTCTTTACCAAAGGAGCCATACCATGACCATTTACCAATACTCCGGCACTGTTACAGGTTTTTTTTGCGTTATTTTTGAAATTTACACAAAAAAACAACCGCCCGCCCTAATTACGAGCGAACGGGAATATCAATATCTGCTGGACACTCCAATACAAATTGTAGACGATCATTTGCAGCACGCCGAGCGTGTGGAACGCTCTATTCAGCAAAAGATCGGCAAAGCTGGTTTTCAAGAAATCCTAACCGGGCTTTCTTCGGGCTGTGCAGACAAGGAAATGATTCTTTACGAATATATTCGGCTTGTCTTCCAACATCAAAGTAAAGTCCGACTGATGCAGCAAGACAAGCACGTGATCGCCTTTCGGCTGTTAGTTCATCAAGTATCTTTGGAAATACACCGAATGGAAGGCTTTTTAAGATTCAAACAATTGGCAAACGGAGTCTTCTATGCGCAATATGAACCGGACCATGATATTACCCAATATTTGCTTGCTTATTTTAAAAATCGGAACAATACCATGTCCTTTATCATCCATGATCAAAAACGCAATATCTTTGGCATGTATAATACTAAACAGTCGTGTCTAATACAGTCCCAAACAGATTTCACCCCCGTGTGCACGGATGAAGAAACCGCATTTTTAACTCTTTGGCATCAATATTTTCATACCGTGCAAATTGCAGACCGTGCAAACAAAAAGCTGCAACGAAACTACATGCCACAAAGATATCAAAAGAATATGCCCGAAACCTATCCAGACATCAACAAACCAACCGTGAAATAATGGTTCCGCAGACTCCGGCAAAGATATGCTGGGGATCACAGTTACGAATACTGAATTCTTCCATATCAATGGATTTTCCCCGATATTGGATTCCTTGTTGCACAAACACGGTAACACAATCATCTTCTACAGAAGAAAAAGTAACACTATCAGAATGAGACGGGCCATAACAAATAGAACGATTCCCCGTCTGTTTTAACAAAGTATTCATCCGGGAACAACTGCTTTCAAAGACAAAAACCGTATCCGAACCATAAAAAGAGACAGGGATTTCGTCAAAATCCGATCCCTTCACCACAATAAACTCAAACGGAAGGTTGCAATAGGAACAATTGTCGACAATGATATTTCGGATATTTCCATCACGATCCGGATGACATTCCAACCCGTTTTGTCTCAAATAAAGATAATAATCAAAATTTTTAATAAAGGCGCCGCTGAAAGCAGGATCAGCCGGGCCCCAAAGTAGAATACGTCCGCCACTCATATTACTTTTTTCTCGATTTAAAAACCATTGCAGCGATGGAACCAAAAACAATAGCCGCTGCAATTCCCCCGGAAGTTGCCGTCAATCCTCCGGTAAAAACACCTAACAGACCGTTTTCGTCCACAGCCTTTTCTACCCCACTGGCCAACGCATATCCAAATCCAGTTAAAGGAACTGTTGCCCCTGCTCCGGCAAAAGAAGCCAGCCACCGATAAAAACCAAAACTGCTTAATACGACGCCTAAAACAACAAATCCTACCAGTATCCGTGCCGGCGTTAATTTGGTTCGATCAATCAAAATTTGGCCGATTACGCAAAAAAGACCACCGATTAAAAACGAATATACGTATACCATTTACCTCACCGCCTATATCGTAATATGAATCAAATGTGCAATACCCGGAATAGATTCTCCCTGCTGCGTACTGACCGTACTCATCAATGCGCCCGTTGCACCCACTAAAATATTTTTATACAATTTTTTATACTGCATAGCCGGCAATAAATATCCGCACAAAACACTGGCACAACATCCGCAGCCGCTTCCGCCGGCGTGTACATCCTGATTTTGCAAGTGATAAATCATTGTTCCGCAATCTTGATAATTAGTGCCCAGACAAATCCCCTCTTTGGATAAAACCTTTTTTAACAGTTCTTCTCCTACAACACCCAAATCTCCGGTTACGATGATGTCATAATCATCCGGAGTTGTTGCCGTATCGTTAAAAAATTTTTTTAATGTAGAAGCTGCTGCCGGAGCCATGGCTGCGCCCATATTATTACTGTCGTTAATGCCAAAATCACATATTGTACCTGGACAAAATGCGGCAATTTTAGGTGTTCCGTCCGGCACCTCTTTCGACAAGAGCACACAGCCGGCCCCCGTCACCGTCCATTGTGCCGTTGGCGCACGTTGACTTCCGTATTCTAGCGGAAACCGAAACTGTCTTTCAGCTGTACAAAAATGAGAACTGGTAACGGCCAGTGCCTTTCGCGCAAAGCCGCCATCAATACTCATGCTGGCCAATATTAACGTTTCAACCATTGTAGAACATGCGCCGTACACCCCAAAATACTGCATATCAAGACCCCGAACACCATAATTCGAGCCAATGCACTGATTGAGTAAATCGCCTGCAAAGACGAAATCGATATCTGCTGTGGAAATTTTCGATTGATGGATGACACTGTTTATAACCTCCTTTTGCATGAAAGCCTCTGCTTTTTCATACGTATCCTGTCCGAAATATTCATCATTATTGTAAAAATCAAAATAAGCGCCCAAAGGTCCCTCTTTTTCCTTTTGACCCACAAAAGCCTGATAATTTAAAATACCAACCGGATTTTCCGGTCGATACGTTCCTATGCCCAATTTTTTCATGCAATCGCCTCAAAACAATTTTATAATATAATAAATGATGCCATATATAAACGATGCCAGCGTTCCATAAACTAAAACTGGCCCTGCAACCGTAAACAATTTAGAACCTAATCCTAAAATGTAGCCTTCCGTTTTAAACTCTAATGCAGGAGACACCATCGCATTGGCAAATCCGGTGATAGGAACAAGGGTACCGGCACCCGCAATGCGCGCCACTTTCTGATAAACACCTAATCCTGTTAATAAAGCACTCAAAAAAATGAGCGTGATAGAAACCAGCGTTGTTGCGTCTTGTTTTTCCATAGATAACCAATGCGTATAGATATCAGAAAGAGCCTGTCCAAACACACAGATACCTCCGCCGATAACAAAGGCAAAAAAGCAATCCCGCCCCAACGGCGACGGACGAGAAACTTGTTTCGCCATTTTTCCGTATTCTTCAGATTTCATTAAAATTCCATCCTTTCATCATTACAATTATTCTTAACCGTATTGCGAAAAGATATTCAAATAGAACAAAAAAGGGGCGAAACTTCTTTCGCCCCTTTTTTA
>WHHJ01000003.1 GCA_014872655.1 Clostridia bacterium | reverse complement strand
ATACTATACCACCCTCCGAAGCTAAATAAGTTATTGATAATAGATAAAAGAGATACATTTCCTTACGGAGGGTGTCCTAAAGGGTTCTCTTTTTTTAACGGTATCAATATGCTGTCATTAGCAGCCCATTCGCAACATTTCACCGCACTCTTATAAAATTTAAAACTTTGATTTTACTGTCACTAAAATCAGATCAAAGAGGATCCCTAAAAAGGATCCTCTTTTGCTTGCTCTATAATAAATTATTCGCTTGCCTTTGCGGCATCTTCAATAACCTTTGCAGCCACATTTGCCGGAGCGTCGTCATACCGCAAAAAGTCTAACGTAAACACTCCGCGTCCACGTGTAATCGAACGCAAATCGGTTGCATAGGTGCTCATTTCAGCAATCGGAACTTCTGCTTCTACTTCCTGAATGCCGTCGCCCACAGGCGTCATTCCAATAATCTGGCCGCGCCGTTTTGTAATATCACCGATGATATCACCCATCATTCGATCCGGAATTCGTACCAATAATTTGCCGATCGGTTCCAAAATAACCGGAGAAGCCTTTGGCAAACCTTCCTTAAATGCAATGCTTGCAGCCATTTTAAAGGACATTTCAGAAGAGTCTACATCATGATACGAACCATCAACTAAAGTGGCTTTCAGTCCAACCACCGGATATCCGGCTAAAACGCCGTGCTCAGCGCAATCCCGTAAGCCTTTTTCGACAGCCGGGTGGAAGTTCTTAGGAACAGAACCGCCAAAGATTTTCTCTTCAAACAATAAATCCGTTCCATCATATGGTTCAAATTCAATCCAAACGTCTCCGTATTGTCCATGCCCACCGGATTGTTTTTTGTACTTACCTTGCTGCTTGACCTTGCCGCGAATAGCTTCACGATAAGCAATCTTCGGTTGAGCCAAACGCACGCCGACGCCATACTTACTCTTCAACTTACTTACTAAAACGTCTATCTGCGTTTCGCCCATGGCATGAATGACATGTTCATGCGTTTCCGTGTCCATACCAAAGGTAAAAGTCGGATCCTCTTCTTTTAATTTCTGCAATCCGGCAGAAATCTTTTCCTCATCGCCCTTGGTCAGCGGGAAAATTGCCATAGAAAGCCCCGGCCGAGGATAAACCACTGGTTCTATCTCAACAGAAGTTCCGGCAGAACACAATACATCCCCTGTACCACTGGAAACTAATTTTGCTACAACACCGATATCTCCGGCTTCGATTTGGCCGGTTTCAGTCTGTTTTTTGCCTTTAATATAATATAAATGCCCAATTTTTTCGTTCTGTCCTTTACTGTTTACCAAGGTATCTCCAGACTTAACGGTCCCCTGTAGCACTTTTAAGTATGATAACTTTCCGACAAACGGGTCTGCCATCGTTTTAAAAATATAAGCAGCTGTCCCAGCTTCATTCGTAATCTTAGGAGTCGGAGTATATGTTACAATATAATTTAACAACGCGCTGATACCAGACTGCGTAGAAGCTGCACCGCAAAGAACCGGAAAAATCTTCCGTTCTACAACGCCGCTGACCAATGCTGTTTTAATTTCTTCTGCGGTAAAAGATTCTCCAGCAAAATATTTTTCCATTAATTCTTCAGAAGACGCCGCAACCGTCTCATCCAAAATAGTCCGAAGTTCTTCCACCTGTCCGGATAAATCTTCCGGAATGGGGCCTTCAACAGTCTTTCCGTTTTCACGGCGTTTGGACTTCATTTCAATCAGGTCCACATATCCAACCATTTTTTCATTTTCCACAATCGGAATACACATGGCGCATACGCCTTTTCCGTAACGGTTTTTTAACGCCTCAAAAACGCCATAAAAATCAGCGTGTTCTTCATCGATCTTGGTTATAAAAAACAAAAGCGGCATATTATTTGCCTCTGCCAGCTGAATCGCCTTTGTGGTTGCGTAATGGATACCGCTCTTTGCGGAAATAACAACCAACGCCGTCTCCGCGGCCCGAGCAGCCTGCAAGCAGTCGCCTTCAAAATCAAAATACCCTGGAGTATCGATAAAATTGATTTTGCAACCCTTCCACTCTACGGGAGCAACTGCGGTTGATATCGTAATCTTTCGCTTTATTTCTTCGGGATCATAATCACAAACTGTCGTTCCTTCTTCGGCGGTACCGTATCTGTCTGTTCCTTTTGTATAATACAGCGCCGCCTCGATAAGAGCGGTTTTTCCGTCTCCGCCGTGCCCAAGCAGGCACACATTTCTGATTTTGTCGGTTTGCATAATTTTATCCCCTTTCAATCTTCACGTAAAAGCAATAAATTCTATTTGTGACAAATATATTACTTCTTTTGTATTATACATCAAATGTATAGCATTTTCAATAGTTTTTTATAAGTTTTGTTTATAATAGACATATATTTTTTTGTTTCTTGTGCGTTATAACATATGTTCTTTTAAAACAAAAAAGTCTTTCATTTTAACAGAAAATTTTTTTGGTCATAAAAGTCTTATAAAAATATCCAGGGCTATCCGCGAACCGGACAGCCCTGGATGCAAAAAAAAGAACGGGATTTAACCGCTCTTTTTTTCTCTTCTTATATAAGAAAAAGTTTTTCTGCGCCAATTCGATTTTAATCAATACCAACGCTGAACTTATAAATAATATTGCCGTAATAATCTTTTTGGATACTTTTGTCCCATGTCACTTCTGCCGACACCTGATACACTTCTCCGGACTCAAAGCAAGTAAACGGATCCGAAAGAGACATTGGCTGCTGATCCATCAAAACTTTTCCGTCCTCATCCGTTACCGTAACCAAAATACGGTCCGGAACCACATCACAAACCAACACAACATCCTCGGCACCTAATTGCATGATCTCTGTCTGCTGAGCAGAAAGAGTCCGCTGGGTATAATACCCGTCCGGTTCAGCATAAGCCCAAAAACCTTCCGTTACCTTACCGGAAACCGCTTTCTCAGAAGCGCTCACGATCGACATCTGCGGAGTTTGGGAATACGTAAAATAAGACTTCATCGCAGCATTCTGCCCAAGTGTGACAAATCCGTCGGCCGAAAGACGATATAAATGATTACCGGCTTCATCATACAAGTAACCGAGCTTTTGCGCAACACTCATCACATATAAATCATATCGAACAACCGTTTGACCATCACGATAAGCAATCAAAACCGCGTCTTTTTCATCCAGTAAAACAGTAGAAGAATCCTCGACCGTAACAGCGCTGCGCAAAGCGGATTTTAAACTGTCTGCCGTACTTTTCTGAACGGCCAACTCCTCATCGGAAAGATCCTGCTCAACAACCGCATTGATACTGATATAGTCAAATCCGGAACGATCTGTCATGGCAGATTCCCAAAACAAAAACAAAACGACTAAAATTGCCGCACTGGCAAAAACAAGTGCTAAATTCCGTATATACCGCTGTAACATAGGAACCTCTCATTCTTTAAAACACAAAATCGAACTCATAATCATATATATTGACCGTATCGCCCTCTTTTATGCCGTTTTCAACTAATTTATCAATCACTCCGCTGCTGCGAAGAATCCGTTGAAAATATTGCAGCGATTCATAATCGTCAAAATTTACACTACGCATCACATAACGCAGCCATTCGCCTTCTACAGAATAAAAGCCGTCCGCATACCGCGTTACCGTAATTTCTTTAGAGCGTTGACCAAGCGTTTTTTCGTCCAAAGGCTCTTCTTCCGGTTCATAAACCGTAATGGCAGGCAGATGACAAATTTTTTCATACAATACCTTTACTAAATCCTGTACACCCTGATGTGCTGCCGCAGAAATTTCGAAATAATCTAATCCTTGTTTTTGAACATACTCACGAAATGCCTGTGCTGTCTGCGGGTCTGTAATGATATCAGCCTTATTCCCAACAACCACTTGAGGGCACTGTGCCAATTTTTCGGAAAATCCGGCAAGTTCCCGATTGATCGTCTCAAAATCCTGAAGAGGATCTCTCCCCTCACTGCCCGAAATATCGACCATGTGCACCAGCAATCGGCACCGCTCAATGTGACGTAAAAACTGATGTCCCAATCCAGCACCCTCGCCGGCGCCTTCAATAATACCAGGAATATCGGCCATCACAAAACTTTGCCCGTCATCAATCCGCACAACGCCCAAATTCGGACTCAGCGTTGTAAAATGATAATTAGCAATCTTAGGGCGTGCAGAACTTACAACACTCAACAAAGTAGACTTGCCCACATTCGGAAAACCGACGAGTCCCACATCCGCAATCAATTTTAACTCCAAAATCAATTCCCGTTCTTCTCCTGGAATACCGGGCTTTGCAAATCGAGGACATTGACGAGTGGGCGTTGCAAAATGCCGATTGCCCCATCCGCCGTTACCGCCTTTCAGAAAAACAAACGGCTCTTGATCACTCATATCTTTTATAATACGTCCGGTCTGCGCGTCTCGAATCAACGTTCCCAGCGGCACCTTGATCGTAACATTCGCGCCGTTTTTCCCAAACATTTTGCCGCCTTTTCCGTTCTCTCCGTTCTTGGCAACAAACTTTCGGTGATAACGTAAATCTTCCAAGGTGTTCATATTTGTATCTACTTCAAATATAACACTGCCGCCTTTTCCGCCGTCTCCGCCATCAGGCCCGCCTGCGGCCACATATTTTTCACGATGAAAGGCAACTGCTCCGTCTCCGCCGTCGCCAGCCTTTACATATATTTTCGTATAATCCGCAAACATACTTCCTCCAAAAAAAATAAAGATGCTTTACATCTGCAAGGCATCTTTATTGAACGACTTGTTTATAAAAATAAGCTTTACCTTTGGCAATCTTACAGTTCGACGGCGTAAATACTTACTTTTTTCTTATCCTTGCCGACACGCTCAAATTTGACCGTACCGTCAACCAAAGCAAACAACGTATCATCAGAACCCTTGCCGACATTCAGACCCGGATTGATCTTTGTTCCGCGCTGTCTAACCAAGATGTTTCCTGCCAAAACAAACTGTCCGTCTGCCTTTTTTACGCCAAGGCGTTTTGATTCGGAATCACGGCCGTTTTTTGTCGAGCCGACACCTTTCTTATGAGCCATTTAAAACACCTCCAGCTTTCTTACAGTTTAATCGCACTGACCGTAACCTTGGAATAAGGTTGTCTGTGCCCAATGCGCTTACGTTCATTCTTCTTTGCCTTATACTTGAAAACACGGATTTTTTTAGCTTTTCCGTTCTTTTCCAATTTGGCTTCTACCGTTGCTCCTTCTACATACGGAGCACCTGCTGTAATTTTGTCGCCGTCTGCAACAAGCAATACCTTATCAAAGGTGACCGTATTGCCAGCTTCCGCATCCAGCTTTTCGATAAACAATGTGTCGCCTTCGGCAACCTTGTACTGTTTACCGCCTGTTACGATTACTGCGTACATATTTTTACCTCTTTATTTAAGACTCGCTATCACAGGCAGCCATATGACTTTTAAGAGCCTGTTCTATGCGGCTTTGTTATTATACCACAAAAATGCCCTCTTGTCAACATATTTTTTAAAGATCCCTTAAAACATGCGCCTCCTTTTTGAGCAATTCTTCCTGATTGCCGGGCTCTACGGTTAAAATAAAGGACAATCTATAAAAATTTCGTTTTCTTTTAATTGACAAGCCTCTTGGTTTCTTATATAATATATAGGTGTAATATCGGAATGTGATTTTGTTTCATTCATCACTCATGATGCTTTTCCTGATCGTTTAAAGGAAACTATTCAAAAAAGCAAAAAATGAATAAATATTCATATATTTGAATATTTATAAACTTTAAAAAACTTCTTTTCTATCTTTTTCAACACCTACCACCTGTTTGATTTTCGCCTGAAAACACCGCCAGATATATCATTCAAAAAACATGAAATAGCTGTTTTTAGTATTATATACAAGGCGCCGGTAAAATTGAATATAATATTCGTTTATTTTTTTTGTTTTAGGGTATTGATTTTTTATCCAATAAATTGTATAATTAAACAAACGAAGAATTTGTCACTTAGGAGGGCAAAAAATGAAAAAGGAAATTAAAAAAGTAGTTCTTGCATACTCGGGAGGACTCGACACCTCGATCATTATCCCGTGGTTAAAAGAAAACTATAACAATTGTGAAGTGATTTGTGTCTCCGGAAATGTCGGCCAGGCTTCGGAATTGGAAGGACTGGAAGAAAAGGCCATCAAAACCGGCGCATCTAAAATATACATTGAAGACTTGACAAAAGAGTTTATTGAAGATTATATCTACCCAACATTAAAAGCCGGAGCTGTATATGAAAATCAATACCTGTTGGGAACCTCTTTTGCACGTCCACTGATTGCAAAAAGAATTGTTGAAATTGCAAAAAAAGAAAATGCTGACGCAATCTGCCATGGCTGTACAGGAAAAGGCAATGACCAGGTTCGGTTTGAATTAACCATCAAACATTTTGCACCGGATATGCCAATTATTGCGCCTTGGCGGATTTGGGACATCCAGTCCAGAGACGAAGAAATCGATTACGCAGAAGCCCATAATGTTCCGCTGAAAATCAATCGTGAAACAAACTATTCCAAAGATATGAACCTTTGGCACTTATCTCACGAAGGTTTAGATCTGGAAGATCCGGCAAATGAGCCGATGTACGATAAGATCTTGGAACTTGGAGTTACTCCGGAAAAGGCTCCGGATCAGGATACTTACATCAACCTCCACTTTGAACAGGGTGTTCCGACAGCTCTTGACGGAAAGGCTATGGACAGCGTTGAACTGTTGAAAGCGCTGAATAAAGTGGGTGGAGAAAACGGAATCGGTATTATCGACATGGTTGAAAACCGGTTGGTCGGCATGAAGTCCAGAGGTGTATACGAAACTCCGGGCGGAACGATTTTGTATAAAGCACACGATGCGCTTGAAACCATTTGTCTGGACAAAGAAACTCAGCACTACAAGCAAAAAATGGCTTTAACATTTGCAGATATTGTTTATAACGGACAATGGTTTACCCCACTCAGAGAAGCGCTCTCTGCCTTTGTAGACCAGACGCAGAAAACCGTTACGGGCGACGTAAAATTAAAGCTTTATAAAGGCAACATCATTTTAGCCGGCATTACCTCCCCCTACACGCTGTACGATGAACAAGTTGCAACATTCAGCCAGGATGAGGTATATAACCAAAAAGATGCAGAAGGCTTCATCAACCTGTACGGGTTACCCATCAAAGTAAAAGCCATGTTGGATAAACAACGCGAAAAACAGGATTAATACAGATTTATTAACAAAAAACAGTGCGAAAGCAACGAGTTTTCGCACTGTTTTGAGTTCATTTTGAAAGGCGGAAACCTTATGAAAGCAGTCATTACGGTTATTGGTAAAGACACGGTCGGCATTATTTCCAAAGTAAGTGAAAAATGCGCGCAAAACAATGTAAATATCTGCGATATCACGCAAAAAGTACTCGGAGATATTTTTGTAATGATCATGATTGTAGACATCTCCAACATCAAAGAAAAATTTACGGATTTTGTAGAACAAATTGATCAGTTAGGTCAGAGCATGGGGCTGTCAATGCACACTATGCACGAAGATATCTTTAATGCGATGCACAAAATATAAGGAGAAGAATCATGCTGTATAACACAGACGATATTTTAGAGACCATTCACATGATCACGGACGAACATTTGGACGTTCGAACGATCACTATGGGAATCTCGCTTTTTGACTGCATTAGTGAAGATATCAACATATGCTGCAATAAAATTTATGATAAAATTTGTCAAAAAGCAAAAAACTTAGTTCAAACCGGAAACGAGATCGAAAAAGAATATGGTATTCCCATTATTCATAAAAGAATTTCTGTCACTCCGATCAGTGTCATTGCAGCGGCTTGCAAGGCGAAAGATTTAACACCATTTGCGTTAACTCTTCAAAAAGCGGCAGATGAATGCGGAGTCAACTTTATCGGCGGTTTTTCTGCTTTGGTGCAGAAAGGATTTACCGAAAGCGACCGAGCATTGATTCAGTCTATCCCCAGTGCGCTGGCTCAAACACAAAATGTTTGTTCTTCAGTCAATGTAGCCTCTACGCGGGCCGGAATCAATATGGATGCTGTCCGGGATATGGGATTGATCGTCAAACAGTTGGCTCAGGTTACCAAAGATCAAGGCTCTATTGGCTGCGCAAAATTGGTTGTTTTTGCCAATGCGGTAGAAGATAATCCGTTTATGGCCGGGGCATTTCACGGCATGGGAGAAGCGGATACAGCAATCAATGTTGGCGTATCCGGCCCCGGCGTTGTAAAGACCGCTTTGGAAAAATGTGATGGAGACCTGTCGGAAGTTGCAAATGTTGTAAAAAAGACTGCTTTCAAAATAACCCGAATGGGACAGCTGGTCGCCGCAGAGGCATCCAGACGACTAAACGTAAGTTTTGGTATCGTTGACCTGTCTCTGGCTCCCACTCCGGCAATCGGAGATTCCGTAGCTTACATCTTAGAGCAAATGGGGCTGGAATGCTGCGGGTGCCACGGAACAACGGCGGCTTTAGCGTTGTTGAATGATGCGGTGAAAAAGGGCGGAATTATGGCTTCTTCCCATGTTGGAGGCTTGTCCGGAGCGTTTATCCCCGTCTCAGAAGATGCGGGAATGATTCATGCTGCTCAATGTGGATGTTTGACGCTGAACAAGTTGGAAGCCATGACCTCTGTATGCTCCGTAGGGCTGGATATGATAGCCATCCCAGGCGAAACTTCCGCAGAAATCATTTCGGCAATCATCGCAGATGAAGCAGCGATCGGAATGATCAACAGCAAAACAACGGCAGTTCGTGTGATTCCGGTTTACGGTGCAAAAGAGGGAGACATGGTTGAATTTGGCGGGTTGTTAGGATCTGCACCCGTCATGCCGGTCAACCAATTTTCTCCGGCAAAATTTATTGAACGGGGCGGACGGATTCCGGCTCCGATACAAAGCCTGAAAAACTAACAGGGAGGCAAAACATGAAACTTTGGTCCGGGCGTTTTACCAAAGATGTGGACAGTCAAACCAATGACTTCAACTCGTCCATTCGATTTGATAAACGATTGTATAAAGAAGATATTACGGGTTCTATCGCACACGCAACCATGTTGGGCCAGTGCGGCATTATTCCCAAAGAAGAAAGCGAACTCATTTGCCGAGAATTAAAACAAATCTTATCGGATATTGAAAACGGAACAGTTGAGTTATCTGTAGACGCGGAAGATATTCATATGAATATTGAAACCATTCTGACACAGCGGATCGGCGATGCGGGGAAACGTCTGCACACTGCACGGTCACGCAACGACCAGATTGCGGTGGATATCCGATTGTACATGCGTCAGGCTACAGACGAAATTCTGCATCTGACCGCAGCACTGATTCAGGCAATCGTGGACAAAGCAGAGCAATGCAAAGATTTTGTTATGCCGGCTTACACCCACCTGCAAAGAGCACAACCGGTCACCTTTGCACACTATATCTTAGCGTATGCACAAATGTTGAAACGGGACTGCGGCCGACTTTCAGATTGCAAAAAACGACTCAATGAGTGCCCGCTCGGAGCCGGAGCATTAGCAACCACCACGTATCCCATAGATCGGCAATTAACAGCGGATTTACTGGGCTTTGACCGTCCGTGCGAAAACAGTATTGATGCGGTCAGTGACCGAGATTTTCTGATTGAATTTGCTTCTTGTGCCTCCATTTTAATGATGCACCTATCTCGCTTTAGCGAGGAAATGATTTTGTGGTGCTCCTCTGAATTTGGCTTTATTGGTTTAGACGATGCGTTTTCTACAGGGTCTTCGATTATGCCGCAAAAAAAGAATCCGGACATTTCAGAACTCGTCCGGGGCAAAACAGGCCGCGTATACGGAACGCTGATTACCCTGCTGACGTTGATGAAGGGATTGCCGCTTGCATACAACAAAGATATGCAGGAAGATAAAGAATGTATTTTTGATACTGTAGATACCTTGTCTGCCTGTCTTCGAATTTTTGTGCCGATGTTTCAATCCATTACAGTACGCAAGCAGGCACTAAGAAACGCCGCATCAAAAGGATTTATTAACGCGACGGACTGCGCAGACTATCTGACCAAAAAAGGAATGCCATTCCGCGATGCTTACCGCGTGATCGGAGGAATTGTGCGGTATTGCGAAGAACAGAATAAAACCCTGGAAACCTTATCGCTGGAAGAATATCGTCAACACAGCGATTTATTTGAACAGGACATTTACGAAAGCGTAAATCTGGAAAATTGCGTAAAAGGCCGCCGTGCCATCGGAGGCCCGGCACCGGAGGCCGTTGAGCGGCAAATTCAAACGCTGAAAGAGTTTTTAAAGGAATGTGAATCAAATGACGCAAATTAAAGCCGGCATTATCGGAGCAACCGGATATGCGGGCGCAGAATTAGTAAGAATTTTACTGGGACATCCCAATGTAAAAATAGAAGCACTGTCTTCCGTATCTTTTGAGGGAAAATCTTTTGCAGAAATTTACCCGAATTTTTCTCAGATATGTGACGACACACTGGTTTCTGTTGAACAGGCGATTGATCGGTGCGATGTTTTGTTTGCGGCGGTTCCTCACGGAGTCAGCCAAGAACTGGCAAAGCAGTGCGACCAAAAAGGGAAAGCCTTTATCGATATCGGCGCAGACTTCCGTTTGGACGATCCGCAGGAATATGAGCATTGGTATGGATGCACATATCAGTATCCGCAACTTCATCAAAAAGCAGTGTATGGCCTTTGCGAAATTTTTCGGGAGCAAATTTGCCAGACCCAGCTGATCGGAAATCCGGGATGCTACCCGACCAGTATTTCTTTGGGCCTGTATCCGGCTTTAAAAGCAAAATGGATTTCGCCGCAAACCATTATCATCGACGCAAAATCCGGAACAACCGGAGCCGGACGCAAGTTGGCTCAAAACACACACTTCCCGGACTGCAACGAAACCTTTGCTCCTTACAATATCGGCAAGCATCGCCACACACCAGAAATAGAACAAACGTTATCTAAAATATACGGACAGCCTATTCAGGTCACCTTTGTCCCGCACCTGTTACCTGTCAATCGCGGCATCGTTTCGACTATTTACGCGTCGATGGAAGAGGGCGCCACATTGGAAAAGATTCATCAGGCCTATGTCCAAGCGTATCAAAACGAGAAGTTTGTCCGAGTAAAACCACTGGGTGAAGTGGCCAATCTGAAATATGTACGCATGAGCAATTACTGCGATATCTCTCTACACGCAGACGAACATACCAACCGCCTGATTATCGTGGCTGCTATCGACAACTTAGTGAAAGGCGCGGCGGGCCAAGCGGTGCAAAATATGAATTTAATCTTCGGGTTGCCGGAAGAAACCGGTCTGCATTTTGTTCCCGCGTCATTCTAAAGGAGTTTTTTTATGGAATTTATTGAAAACGGCGGCGTTACCACGCCGAAAGGATTTACTGCAAACGGCATGCATTGCGGGATTCGGAAAAACCAATCTAAAAAAGATTTGGCTCTGATTTTTGCACAAAATCGGTGTCCGGCCGCAGCCGTATATACACAAAATTTAGTAAAGGGCGCACCGATCACCGTAACCAAACAACACCTATCTGACGGCTATGCGCAAGCTATGATCTGCAACAGCGGAAATGCCAACACCTGTAATGCGGACGGTGTTGAAAAAGCAGAACTCACCTGCAACCAACTGGCACAGCAATTACAGATCCAACCGCAGGATGTCATTGTAGCTTCTACCGGAGTCATCGGACAGCCCCTAAACGTTGAAACGATTGTGAACGCCATTCCCCAGCTGGTTTCGGGATTGAGCACAACCGGATCTCATGCAGCATCTGAAGCAATCATGACGACAGACACCCAAAATAAAGAATTTGCCGTAACCGTTGATTTAAGCGGAAAAGCGGTTACTATCGGCGGCATCGCAAAGGGATCCGGAATGATTCATCCCAATATGGCAACAATGCTGGCCTTTTTGACTACGGACGCAGCAATCTCTCCAAAAGCCTTACAGCAAGCGCTGACATTATCGGTATCGAACACGTACAATATGCTGTCTATCGATGGAGATACCAGCACCAATGATATGGCCTGCATCATGGCTTCCGGACTGGCAGGAAACGCAGAAATTCAAGATACGCAAAACGAAGACTTTCAAAAATTTGTAGAGGCCTTGACCGCCCTGAACACCCGAATGGTCCGTGCAATGGCAAGAGACGGCGAGGGCGCGACCAAAATGATTGAGTGCACCATTGAAGGCGCAAAAGACGAACCCACAGCAAAACGCATTGCTTTGAGTGTTGTTTCTTCCAGCCTGGTCAAAGCAGCCATGTTTGGCGCTGACGCTAACTGGGGACGCGTACTGTGCGCAATCGGTTATTCGGGATGTGAGGTAGACGTTCATCAAGTCAGCGTGGATTTTGTTTCCAAAACTGGACATATCGGCGTTTGCCGGAACGGTGCAGGAATTGATTTTGACGAACAAATTGCCAAAGAAGTTCTTTCTGACGACGAAATTACCATTCAGGTACAGTTACAGGACGGAACCGCCCGGGCGGCTGCATTCGGCTGTGACCTCACCTACGATTATGTAAAGATTAACGGCGATTACCGTACTTGATCGAGAGCAATCACTTTAAATAAAGGAGATTTTTTCATGATTGCGGATATTTCCGATAAGTCCCGTGCGAAGATTCTTTCGGAGGCACTTCCCTATATTCAAAAATTTAACGGAAAAACCATTGTGATAAAATATGGCGGAAACGCGATGGTCAGCCAAATCATGCGAGATGCCGTAATCAGCGACTGCTTGTTGCTTTCACTGGTTGGCATCCACGTCGTGCTCGTACACGGCGGCGGACCGGAAATCAGCCAGATGATGAAAAAAACAGGCAAAGAGAGCCTGTTTATTAACGGGCTCCGATACACGGACGATGAAACCGTAGACTTAGTCCAAATGGTTTTGGCAGGAAAAGTAAACAAAGATTTGGTGGCAAGTGTAAATGCTGCTGGAGGCCGAGCCGTTGGGATTTGCGGCATGGATGCCAACTTGTTGACCTGTAAGAAAATATTGGATCCAGACGGTACCGATTACGGATACGTAGGAGAAGTCAGCCGTGTAAACAAAAAGATTATTGATGACTTATTGCAAGAAAAATATATTCCGGTCATCGCCACCGTAGCCTGTGGAGAGGACGGACATGCCTACAATGTAAATGCAGACACCGCCGCAGCCAAAATTGCCAGTAGTATCCATGCGGAAAAAATGATTCTGCTTACAGATACCAAAGGGGTTCTGAAAGATAAAGATGATGAAAGCACCCTGATCTCGAGAATCCGAACTGCTGAAATTGACGGTTTTATCCGCGACGGGTTTATCCAGGGCGGAATGATTCCAAAAATCAAGTGTTGTCGCACGGCGGTAGAAGAAGGAGTCAAAACCGCTCATATTCTGGATGGCAGAGTGGAACACTCCGTTTTAATTGAAGTTTTTACCGATCAAGGAATCGGAACAATGATTTATTAGGGAGACGATACCATGGAGTTGGAACAGATCAAACAGCAAGATATGCAGTATACCATGCATACCTATCGCAAATTTGACGTTGCTTTTGAAAAAGGAACCGGTGCTGTCCTGACGGCAGTAGGCGGAAAAGAATATATTGATTTTGCTTCGGGAATTGGAACCAGTTGTCTGGGCTATGCTGACCCGGAATGGGTCCAAGCAGTTTCGAATCAAGCGGCAAAAATAGCACACTGCTCCAATTTATATTATAACCCCAAGATGTCTGCCGTTGCCGAGCAACTGTGCCATGCGACAGGAATGTCCCGTGTCTTTTTCGGAAATTCCGGCGCGGAAGCCAATGAGGGCGCCATTAAAATTGCACGTAAATACAGTTTTTTGAAATATGGCGCGCAAGCTAAAAGAGACGTCATCATTACCCTTTCCAACTCTTTTCACGGCAGAACGATCACAACGCTGGCAGCGACCGGACAGGACGTTTTCCACGATTACTTCTTCCCGTTTACAGAGGGTTTCATTTATGCAAAACCGGACCTGAAAGAAATTGAGGCTGCTTTATCGGACCAAGTTTGCGCCGTGATGATTGAACCCATCCAAGGCGAAGGCGGCGTCAACCCGCTGAATAAAGATTTTTTACAACAACTTGCCGCAATGTTACAGAAAAGAGACATTCTGTTGATCGACGATGAAATCCAAACCGGATGCGGCAGAACGGGGACCTTTTTATGCATCGAGCAATTCGGCGTTCATCCGGATTTAGTCACCATGGCCAAAGGACTTGCAGGAGGACTTCCTATTGGGACTGTTCTTTGCAACGAAAAATTGAAGGATGTCTTTACCTACTCGGATCACGGTTCTACATTTGGAGGCAATATGATGTCCTGTGCCGGCGCGCAAGTGGTATTAAACAGAGTATGTGATCCGGATTTCTTAAAAGATGTACAAGAAAAAGGCGAATATTTTAAACAGCAATTAGCGAAAACTTTGCCGGAAGACCTCACCAACATTCGCGGATTAGGACTCATGATCGGGGCAGATCCGGTGGCTCCTTTACAGGCAAAAGATATTGCCGCAAAATGTATTGAAACTGGATTGACGGTTCTGACGGCAAAAACCTCTCTGCGCTTCTTACCGCCGCTTGTGATCACCCGTGAACAAATTGATGAAGGCATTCGCAGACTCCGCGCCGCCATCGACGCCGAAAAAGGAAAGGAGATTTTATAATGAAACACTTGCGTTCCATGGAAGATTTATCCCGGACAGAAATTGAACAAATTTTAGAATTGGCCCAGCAGTTTAAATATGAAACCCATCATAAAATGAAACATACAAAACGTTTAGACGGTAAGACACTGGGCATGATCTTTGAAAAAGCTTCTTCCAGAACCCGGGTTTCGTTTGAAACAGGCATGTACCAATTAGGCGGACACGCTCTGTTTTTAAGTTCCAAAGAGACTCAACTCGGCCGCGGCGAATCAATTAAGGATTCTGCCAGAGTTTTTGGACGATATCTGGACGGTATCATGATCCGGACTTTTAAGCAATCCGATATCGATGAACTGATTGAATATGCCGGCATTCCGATCATCAACGGACTGACAGATTATTGTCATCCCTGCCAGGTCTTAGCCGATCTGTTAACGATTTTAGAATATAAGAAAACCTTTGACGGATTGAAAATGTGTTACATCGGTGACGGGAACAATATGGCCAACAGTCTGATCGTCGGTGGATTAAAAATGGGCATGAATGTGGCCTGTGCGACGGCAGAAGGATATGAACCGTGCGAACATATTCTACAATTTGGGGCTTCTTATAAAGATAAATTCTTATTTACGCATGACATCAAACAAGCCGCACAACAGGCAGACGTGATCTTTACTGATGTATGGGCAAGCATGGGACAGGAAGAAGAACGTGCTGTTCGGGCCGAGGCCTTTAAAGGATTCTGTATTGACGACGACCTGATGCAAGTGACCAATAAAGGATGTATGGTACAGCATTGTCTGCCGGCTCATAAAGGCGAAGAAATTACAGAAAAAGTATTTGAAGAACATGCAACAGAGATTTTTGACGAAGCTGAAAATCGTCTGCATGCACAAAAAGCGGTTTTATATTTAACGATGCACGACTAAAAAGCATAATCTAAGAAAAAAATTCAAGAGTTCATGAATTTGTAACATTTTGACAGATTTGAAACCCTTGCAATTTGGGATAGATTATGGTATACTATTAACGCTTATTTTTTAGGGATAGTCCTCTGCCATTCTCAGCACGAAAATCCTTTTTACATCTTGTATAAGCATTATTATCAGGAGGTTTTTGAGAATGAACGAAAAAATTGAAAAGTTCACAAAAGATCAGCTGAAAGCTGAGCCGTTTCAATTTGAAATCGGAAGCACGGTAAAAGTACACGTACGAATCAAAGAAGGATCTCGGGAAAGAATCCAGGTGTTTGAAGGCGTTGTTATTGCTAAAAAACACGGTGGCGTAAACGAAACCGTAACGGTAAGAAGAATTTCTTACGGTGTTGGTGTTGAGAGAACCTTCCCGGTTCATTCGCCGCATATCGAAAAGGTTGAACTGGTTCGTAAAGGTAAAGTTCGCCGTGCAAAGCTGTACTATCTGCGCGACAGAGTAGGCAAAGCTGCAAAAGTTAAAGAACAACTGTAAACTTTGACCGTATTATTGCGGTAGTCACCTATTTGATCGGCGACTACCGCTTTTTGCGTTTTATCTTTTCGGAGGCATCTATATCATGACACAGACAGATCCCAAACAACCTTTTCAAAAAAATTGGACGGATAATTTTTTAGAGATTATCGAAACATTGCTGGTTGCCGCGGTTGCAGCCGTATTGATCTTAACGTTGATTTTCCGCACCGGTTTTGTCAGCGGACAGTCGATGGCCAATACGATGCACAACAATGACCGCTATATTGTGTCCAATCTTTTTTATACGCCAAAAGCCGGAGATATTGTTGTATTTGAACCAGACCCGGAACAAATCGGAAAAGCTGCAGGCAGTGAGGAAACATTGTATGTGAAGCGTGTCATTGCTACCGAAGGACAACATCTGCAAATCAAGAAAGATGAAACCGGAAATTATGCAGTCTATGTCGACGGAGAAAAATTGCAAGAAGACTATCTAGACGAATGGCAAACGACACTGCCAAACCCGTATCTCTCAGCTCAATCCACACAGGACGATTTGGATATTATCGTTCCGGAAGGCCAATTTTTTGCAATGGGAGACAACCGACTCAATTCAAAGGACAGCAGAATTATCGGGTGTATCGATAATCGGCGATTGGTAGGGAAAGTACTGTTTCGCTTTTATCCGTTTGACAAGATCGGATTTATAGAATAACAACGGAGGACGGACAATGGCTTCCAGGCTATTTCAAAAGAAAGCAAAACTGCGATCTGTTTTTGATATTATAGATGTGATCTGCATCACGCTGGTTGTTTCTGTATTGATTTTAACACTGATATTCCGTGTAGGTTGCGTACAGGGCCAATCGATGGAGCCGACGATGTACGAAGGAGATCAATATATCATCTCCAATCTGTTTTACACGCCCAAGCAGTCTGATATTATTGTATTTTTGCCGGATTTGACTTCCGAAGGAGATTCGGCCAATGAGAAATTATACGTCAAACGTGTCATAGCTACACAGGGGCAGCGCGTACAAATCCAAAAGGATGAGACCGGAACATTCCGGTTATATGTTGACGGGCAATTACAACAAGAACCCTATCTGGACGAAAACCAGGTGACTCGTCCCCCTGTAGGACAAGATCAGTTAGATGTTACCGTTCCGCAAGGATGTGTTTTTGTCTTAGGAGATAATCGGATCAACTCCAATGACAGTCGAACGATCGGCTGCATTGAAACCGGAAGAATTGTGGGCAAAGTGGTTCTTCGGTTCTTCCCGTTCCAACGGTTCAGCTTTATGTAAAGGAAGGTTTAGAGATTGGCTATTCCCTGCTTGATACGGATTTATTCAACCCCTTTGCGAAACCTTTATAAATAAAGGGATTACAAAAATTTAAAGCTTGCAAGTTTTTGATAAAAATTATGTAAAAAACATCAAAATACGAAAAAACTGTATTTTTTTTAATAAAACCACTAAAAAGTAATGGGCTGATACCGCATGATTCCCCCACCCCATTTTGCAAGAGAGGAGATGATTGTATGAATGATGGGCCAGATAAAAATGAAAAATTTCCAAATAAAAATGTACCGAGCGTTTGTTTTATAAAAAATGTAATCACAAGGCCTAACATTGAAGTTGGAGATTTTACTTATTATGATGATCCAAACGGAGCAGATAAATTTGAAGAGCATGTGACACATCATTATGAATTTTTAGGAGATAAACTTATCATAGGAAAGTTTTGTCAAATAGCTTCCGGAATACAGATTATAATGAATGGCGCTAATCATAGAATGGATAGTGTTACAACTTACCCGTTTAATATTATGGGAAATGGCTGGGAAAAAGCAACACCTAAATTAGAAGACTTACCATTGAAAGGCGATACTATTATTGGAAATGATGTATGGATAGGTCAAAACGTAACCATACTGCCCGGTGTTCACATTGGGGATGGGGCCATTATAGGAGCTAATTCAGTTGTGACTAAAGATATCCCTGCATACCATATTGCGGGAGGAAATCCTTGTAAAATAATAAGAAAAAGGTTTAATGAAAATCTTATCAATTATTTGGAAGAAATAAAATGGTGGAATTGGGAAGAAGATAAAATTTTTAAAAATTTAGAGATATTATGCAGTAATGACATAGAAAAAATTAAAACAATAAAATAATCGCAAATTACAATTTGTAAAGTAGATTCGCATCTACTTTTCTTTTGCTATAGATTATGATATCATGAAATGGATTTAAAACAAGGAAGTGATAAAAATGGCTGAGAATAAAACAAACATCAACTGGTACCCCGGACATATGACAAAAACCAAGCGCATGATTGTGAATTGTTTGCCGCTGGTGGACGTTGTAGTAGAATTAGTTGATGCAAGGATTCCGCTATCTTCCAAAAATCCTGACATTACTAAACTGTGCGAAAACAAGCCTAAAATGATATTACTAAACAAATCCGATTTGGCGGACCCTGCTCAAAATCAAAAATGGCTTGCTTATTATCAAAAGAACGGATACCATGCATTACTGTTTGACAGTAAAAACAAAAAAGGGGCATCCGTACAAAAATTAGCAGAACAAATCCGCCAAAGCATGTCGGAAAAAATTGAAAGAAATATGCAGCGCGGAATGAGCGGCCGTGCCGTAAAAATTATGGTTTTAGGGATTCCGAACGTCGGAAAATCCACATGGATTAACTGCATGAGCGGCGCAAACCGAGTCAAGGCAGAAGATCGGCCAGGAGTCACCCGAGGCAAACAATGGATCAGTTTACAAAACGGCATCGATTTATTAGATATGCCCGGAATTTTATGGCCCAAAATAGAAGATCCTGACGTTGCCCTTAAATTAGCACTGACCGGAGCGATCAAGGATACCGTCTTAGATACCGAGGAGCTGGCTGTGGAGCTGCTTGGAATTTTAAGACAAAATTATACGCAAAAACTCCAGGAGCGATATAAATTACCGCAACAATTACCGGAAGACTTGTACGATTTATTATATTTGATCGGACGAAAACGCGGTTTTATGGTAAGTGGCGGAGAGATCGATACAGAACGCGCTGCTAACATTTTGATCGACGAATACCGAGCAGGAAAGATCGGAGCCATTACACTGGACGAAATTCCGCAATTACTATAGCGGAATTTGAGGAGATTGGCATGGATTACAGTTATGAACGTAAATATTACCCTTTATACGGCCCCTTGATCTGCGGCATTGATGAAGCGGGCAGAGGCCCGTTATGCGGACCTGTTTGTGCGGCGGCCGTCATTTTACCGGAGGGGCTTACGATAGAAGGATTGAACGATTCTAAAAAACTATCTGAAAAAAAACGGGAGCAGTTATTCCCTGTCATTCAACAACATGCCATTTCTTATGGCATCGGTATGGCAAGCCCTCAGGAAATTGATGAACTCAATATTCTAAATGCTACTTTTTTAGCGATGCGCCGGGCTGTTGAACAGATGAAAATTCAGCCTGTCTTTGCTCTGGTAGACGGAAACCGCTGTAAAAATTTAGGTATTCCATGGGAGTGTGTCGTCAAGGGAGACGCTAAAGTGATCAGTATTGCCGCAGCCTCCATTCTTGCAAAAGTATCCAGAGATCACTATATGGAACAATTAGCCGTTCAATATCCACAATACGATTTGCAGAAACATAAAGGATATCCCACCAAGCAGCATTATGAAAAAATTAAACAATTTGGGATTGCACCTTTTTACAGAAAAAGTTTTCTTAAAAATTTATCAGAAAAATGAATGAAAAAGCACGCCATATTCTCCTGGGCTATATGGGAGAAGAATATGTTTGCCAACAATTAAAGAAAAGGCATTTTTTTATTTTAGAACGCAATTATAAAACGAACTTCGGCGAATTGGACATTATTGCAAAACGAAAAAATCGGATTGCTTTTATTGAAGTAAAAAGTCGCTCAGAAGGCACCTTGTTCAGTGCTGAAGATGCTGTTACGGATGCACAAATGCACAGAATATGGAAAAGTGCACAGGAATATATCACACAACAACTGCATAAAAGAGATATTGGAACCGAAAAGATCACATTCACCTTTGATGTGGCTGCGGTTGAATTTGCAAAGGATCTTTCGATTCGATATGTCCGGTATTTCAAAAATTACTTTAAGGTGGTTGGGCGTGATGATTTATGCAGATCTGCATTGCGATACGGCGACGAAGTTATACAGGATGAAGAACAACCTGAGTGACGATTCTCTACAACTTAGTCAACAACAAACGTCAGGATATGAAAAAATATACCAATGTTTTGCTGTTTTTTTCGACGACACCTCGGTCGCAGAAGGAAGCCTGTATATTGAAAAGGTTCTAACCTATTTTTCTAAAAAGATTCAGCAGCAACCGAATATTGTTCCTATTTATACGGTAGAAGGCGGAGGGATGATCGGAACGGATCCGAACAGTCTTTTGATACTGCAACAATTTCATATCCGCATCTTCGGTTTTGCGTGGAACGGTCGAAACAGTTTAGCAACGGGGGCCTACACCAATAATACCAAGGGATTATCGCCGTTAGGGTTAGAGTATTTGGAACAATTGAACCAGCTGCATATTTTGCCGGATGTCTCTCATTTATCAGAACAAGGGTTCTATGATATCGTGGAAAACACGGAGCAACCGGTTGTAGCAACCCACTCAAACGCCCGCGCCGTTTGTGAAGATTTACGAAATTTAACCGATGATCAAATCCGCTGTATCATCCAAAAAAAAGGATTGATCGGACTGAATTTACACGCACCCTTTTTAAATAAAGAAACGGCGACCATGACAGATATTGTACGTCATGCTGATCATATCTTGCAGCTCGGGGGTGAGGATATTCTTGCCTTAGGCTGTGATTTTGACGGAACCAAAACCTTGCCCGTAGGATTTTCGGGAGCCTCTGACATCAAAAATATCATCCAAACCTTTACCCAAGAATTTGGAGCCACCGTTGCAGAAAAAATCAGCGTTAAAAATGCTTTACGCGTATTGGAGATAAACTGAATGGGATTGTATGCGATCGCAGATTTACATTTATCCAGAGCTGTTGATAAGCCCATGGATATTTTTGGACCGCTTTGGGAAGACCACGAAAAAAGATTGATTGAGAACTGGTGTTTAAAACAGGACGATACCATCGTGATTGCCGGCGATCTTTCCTGGGCTATGGATATGAATCAACTGGAACCGGATTTGGCGCTGCTGGACTCTTTGCCTGGGCAAAAAATTTTATTAAAAGGCAATCATGACTACTGGTGGTCCACACAAAAGAAACTTTATGAATTTATTGAGCCTCGATTTAAGACCATTTCTTTTTTATTTAATAATACATACCAAACCGAACATGTTTTTTTATGCGGAACGCGCGGTTGGTTACTGGAACCGGGCGAAGAAAACGATCAAAAAGTCATTGACCGAGAGGCCGGACGTCTTCGGCTATCTTTACAGGCCTATCAAAAGCAACAGTCCAACAAACCGGCTTATGTTTTTCTGCATTATCCCCCGGTTTTTAACGGAACGGTCTGTGAACCGATTCTACAGGTTTTAAAAGAGTATCAAATCCGTGAATGCTTTTATGGACATTTGCATGGACATGCTGCTCATGAGTTGGCAGAAAAAGAAATCTACGAGGGTATTCATATGCATTTAATTTCTGCCGACTACCTGCAATTTAAGCCTTTACAGATATTTTAATAGAAATATTATGAAATTTTTTCGAAACCCAATCATAAAATAATGTCAGATACTATTCAAACAGTAAAAAATATGCTATAATAAACTAAATGCGTAAAAGTAAAACAGGAGTTGGAAAAGATGAAACTGGAAAAATTGGAAAAGATTGACAAGAACATTGTGGAGATGGAAGTATCCGTTGACGCTGACGAATTTGAGAAAGCGGTAGACGCCTCTTATAGAAAAAATATTCGTAAAATGAATGTGCCTGGTTTCCGTCGCGGGAAAGCGCCCAGAAAAATGGTAGAAAAGATGTACGGTAAAGGTGTATTTTACGATGATGCTATTAATGAGATCTACCCCACTGCTTATGAACAAGCTGTTGCAGAAGCAAAGATCACACCGGTAGACAGACCGGAAGTCGAAGAAATCAATACCGAAAACGGGTTTTCTTTTAAAGTAAAAGTTACCGTAAAACCGGAAATTGAGATTCAAAATTATAAAGGTATTGAAATCGAAAAAATGTCTGCAAAAGTTTCAAAAGAAGAACTGAATGCAGAATTGAAAAATTATCAGCAAAGACAATCCCGCCTGATTGATGTAACAGACAGAAAATCTCAAATGGGCGATACCGTTATTTTTGATTTTGAAGGTTTTGTTGACGGCAAACCGTTTGAAGGCGGCAAAGCAGAAGGATACAGCTTAAAATTAGGCTCCGGCCAATTTATTCCCGGCTTCGAAGATCAGATGGTAGACCGTGAACCGGAATCGGAATTCTCAATCCAGGTAAAATTCCCTGAAGAATATACTCCTGAATTAAAGGGAAAAGATGCAGAGTTTAAGATTAAACTGCATGAAATCAAATTAGAACAACTTCCGGAACTGGACGACGATTTTGCTAAAGATGTCAGTGAATTTGATACCTTTGCTGAGTTCAAAAAGGATGTTGAAGCAAAACTGCAAAAAAGAAAAGATGACATGGCAGAACAGGATATCACCGCAAAGTTATCTGCAAAACTTGCTGATTTAGTAGAGGGCGACATTCCGCAATGCATGTTTGATAACGAAGTAGAGGCTCAGGTTAACGGTTTTGAGCGCAGATTGATGAGCCAAGGCATCAGCTTGGATAAATATCTTGAAATTACAGGCCAGAACGCAGATTCGATCAAAGCGATGTTCTCGGAAAGAGCAAAAGAAGATGTGAAAGTACGTTTGGCACTTGAAAAAATTGCTGAATTAGAACATATCATTGTGGAACAGGCTGACGTTGATGCAGAATACGACAAAATCGCCAAGAGCATGAATACGGAAGTAGACAAAATCAAGAGCGATTATATTACTGAAAATATCACAAAAGATCTTTCGATTCAAAAAGCTTTTGAATGTGTAAAGAATGCTGCAGTTATCACAGAAGAGAAAAAGGCTGCAACTAAAAAAACCAGCACTAAAAAAGCGGCAGCAGAAAAACAACCGGAAGATGCAGAGAAAGAAGTAAAGCCGGCTGCAAAGAAGACAACAGCAAAAAAGACGACAACGAAAAAAGCAACCGCTGCAACAGAAGAAAAAAAAGCAGCTCCGAAGAAAACTGCTGCGAAAAAAACGACAACCAAGAAAGACGCTGAATAAATCAGCAGACAATGGACGATACTCTATCAGAGGAGGTTTTCAGATATGAGTTTAGTACCGATGGTCGTAGAGCAGACCAACAGAGGCGAACGCTCTTATGACATTTTTTCCAGATTACTCAATGACCGGATCATCTTTTTAGCCGACGAAGTTACCGATGCTTCAGCAAGCCTTGTGGTTGCTCAGCTTCTGTATTTAGAGTCTGTCGATCCGGATAAAGATATCAGCCTGTATATCGACAGCCCTGGTGGATCTGTTACGGCAGGAATGGCTATTTATGATACGATGAATTACATTAAATGTGATGTAAGCACGATTTGTATTGGTATGGCGGCAAGCATGGGCGCGTTTTTACTGTCTTCCGGCGCAAAAGGAAAACGGTTGGCTCTTCCCAACAGCGAAATTATGATTCACCAGCCTTTGGGCGGTTTTCAGGGCCAGGCAACCGATATCAAAATCCACGCAGATCACATTTTGGAAATCAAGAAAAAATTGAATACGATTCTGGCAGAAAATACCGGAAAGCCTCTTTCGATTATTGAGCAGGATACCGAGCGAGACAACTTTATGTCCGCGGTACAGGCTCAGGAATACGGACTGGTTGACAAAGTGATTGCAAAAAGATAGACATCAAACAGAGTGACAGCAACTGCCGTCACTCTTGTGTTTTAACAGGGAGAAAAGCAAATGGCAAAAAATGAGGATCAAAAACGGTGCTCCTTTTGCGGGAGGACAGACCCATCCAATACAAGAATTTTTATTCAAGGTATTTATGAAGGATTATATATCTGTGAAGACTGCGTCAATACCTGTACTGAATACTTACAAGAAATCAAACCAACGTTAAACAAAAAGAAGAAAGACCAAAAACAGATTGATCTAAAAACACCGCAACAAATTAAACAGATTTTGGATCAATACGTCATCGGCCAAGATCATGCAAAACAGGCCTTATCCGTCGCCGTATACAATCATTATAAAAGAGTGTTTTACAATTCTTCGGATGACGATGTGGAACTGACAAAATCCAATGTGCTGGTTTTAGGACCTACCGGATCCGGAAAGACACTGATGGCCCAGATTTTAGCAAAAATCCTTCATGTTCCGTTTGCTATTGCAGATGCGACGACATTAACGGAAGCAGGCTATGTGGGCGAAGATGTTGAAAATATTCTGCTCAAGCTGATTCAAGCGGCAGACTACGACATTGAACAAGCAGAGCATGGAATCATTTATGTAGATGAAATTGATAAAATTGCCCGCCGAAGTGAAAACCCATCCATTACACGAGATGTTTCGGGTGAAGGCGTACAACAGGCACTGCTGAAGATTTTGGAAGGAACCGTTTCCAATGTTCCTCCCAATGGCGGACGTAAACATCCCAATCAGGAATTTATTCAAATTAATACGAAAAATATTTTGTTTATCTGCGCCGGCGCATTTGACGGACTGGATAAAATTATTCAAAAAAGACTTTCCGGCAACTCCATCGGTTTTGAATCCAAGATTGCAAGCAAAAAGGATCAGGATGAAAATTTCTATCTAAAGCAATGTGAGTCGCATGACCTGATCAAATTCGGCTTGATTCCGGAACTGGTCGGCCGAATTCCGGCTATTGTATCCGTTGAAAAACTGGATAAAGATAGTCTGGTTAAAATTCTGACCGAACCTAAAAATGCACTGATCAAACAATATCAAAAACTGATGCAAATGGATCACGCTCAACTGGTGTTTGAAAAGGAAGCCATTGAAGCCATTGCCGAAAAGGCCGTGGAGAAAAATACCGGGGCCCGAGGCTTGCGTACCATAGTAGAAAATATTATGACGGATATTATGTTTGAGGTTCCGTCTGACTTGCATATCAAAAAAGTAACGATTACAAAAGCCTGCATTGAAAAAACCGGAGATCCTATTTTTGAATACAGAACGGATGAAGAGTGCGCAACTTTGACGCCATTAGGTCAAACAAAACCTCAAGAAAAACAACCCGTTCAATAAACCAGTGTGTTAAGAGGATTCTTTCGTCTATAACATAGCTGAAAAAGATCCTGTACCACAGACAATATAAAAATTTTCTAAACACTCTTTACCTCGATACGATAAGGCTGTTTACGAAACCTTTTTACGCAATGTGCCTTGCATTTAAAAACAACTATTCGAGGTAAAAGTATCGTTTTAACCTTAAAAGTCCCTATGGTATATTCAGTAAACCATAGGGACTTTGATTTATTTATGATCTAAAATCAAGCACGCGATTCAACCCTGCTTTTTTACAAAAGCATCTTCTTTATCCACCCGTCTGAACAAGCATAGGCTGCATCTGAATCCCCTGAAGGGCCAAAGATACGGCCTCAGGGATCTGATTAAAACAAGCAACTAAAGAAGTTGGTTTTTTCAAAGCATCATCTTGCCCAAACGGAACAAAAAAGATATTTTTACTATTCAACAACACGCCAAGGTTTTTTGCGTTTTGCGATAAGGCATCATTTGAAGACAACGCAATTAAAACCGGACGCTCGTTGCGGAGATGTGCTTTTGCCGCGAGAGTAATCGGCGTATCTGAAACTCCGTTTGCCAATTTGGCCAGCGTATTACCCGTACAGGGCGCAATAATCAATAAATCCAATAACTTTCTCGGCCCAAACGGCTCTACCTGTTCTATAAAATGAAGAACCGGCTTTTGCGTGACTTGCTCAGCCTGGTCAATAAAACTTTGTGCTGTACCAAAACGGGTATTGGTCCGATATGTATTTTCTGACATAATCGGCGTTACATCATACCCTTGTACAACAAGCTGACGCATTTGCTCCATGGCCTTAGAAAGCGTGCAAAACGAACCGCATAAACCGAAACCGATTCTTATTTTTGTGTTTTCCGGCATTTTCTGCCTCCTTTTATCTTTGTGTTTCCTGGATCACATCTGCAAGAACCTGTGAAAGGATCTTGCCTGCTGTATCAGGCGCAACCTTTCCGGGCAAAGATAACGACCAGACCGTTTGCACACCATATTTCTGTGCGCTTTCCATGTCAATTCCACCCGGTGCAGAGGCTAAATCAATCAATAATGCACCGCGCTTTACCTGCTGCAATTCTGCTTCAGAAATAACTCGAACAGGAACGGTGTTAAAGATAAAATCGAACTCCCCGATCCGCTGTCTGATATCACTCGTTTTGATACTTTCGTATCCGGAAGCTCGAATCCATGCAAAATCTTCGCTTTTCCGGGCAGAAACACAGACAGAAGCATGCAGTCCTCTTAATCGCTGAGCAAGAACTTTTCCTATGCGCCCATATCCCACAACCAGACATCGACTTTGACTGATTGTAATGGGACTTTCTTCCATTGCAATCTGAATCGCCCCTTCTGCGGTAGGAACTGCATTTAAAATCTGAAACGATTCTTGCGCAAAATAATCGATAGCCCGAATCCCTCGATCGGCAAAACTACAACAATCTATTTTCCCGCCCAGCACGGTCATCCACGGCATGACAGACGCATAAATCTGTTCTAATTCAATATCCTCAGAACTATACGGCGCATTAAGAATCACCCCATCCCTTGACCAAGGAAGAGGCAAAATCACATAATCTACTCCCGAAACAGCCTGCACTAAAGAATCAGCTAAGAAGCAATCTTTCGGAAGTTCATATTGATCAAAACCATAAATGCGGACGGAATAACCAGCCTGCATCAAATATTCCGCAGCGCGTATCTGTCTGAGATCTCCGCCGATAACCGCGATTGCGGGATTTTTATTATCATTTGTCATAGAATCATTCCCCTGTTATACCGAATCGAGCCAAATATATCACGCCCAATATCATTATATGTTGAAAAACAATTCCCGTGACGGCTGCACACGTTGACTTTTTATCCCGGCTGTGATATCATTAAGAGTAGCAAGGAGTGAAAAAAATGATCCAACAAAGAATCGAACAATTACGTGCACTCATGAAACAAAACGACATAACGGCCTATCTGGTTGGAAGCAATGACTTTCATCTTTCTGAATATGTATGTGACTATTTTAAAGGCCGCCAATACCTGTCCGGATTTACGGGATCCGCAGGAGTCCTTGTCGTAACCGCTGATATCGCCGGATTATGGACGGACGGACGTTACTTTTTACAAGCAGAACAAGAATTAGCACAAACACCGATTCAGCTGTTTCGGTCAGGTGAAAAAGATGTGCCAACGATAGAATGCTTCTTAGAGCAAACGCTTCAGCCCAAAGACGTTTTAGCCTTTGACGGACGAACCATCAGCCAGCAACAAGCACAACAACTGCATAAGAAATTGGATCCCTGCGGGATCCAATTTCGAACGGATATTGACTTATTAGATACAATTTGGAAAGACAGGCCCTCCCTTCCAGCAAACCCAACCTTTTGCCTATCGGAAGAATATACAGGCCAACGGGCCCAAGATAAAATTTTAAAAATACGGCAATCCATGGCACAATCCAATGCGCAAATTTACCTTATCACTGCGCTGGACGAAATTGCCTGGTTACTGAATATCCGCGGCGCAGATATTGCATACACTCCGGTAGTTTTAGCGTACTGCATAGTAACCGCCAAACAGGTATTCCTGTTTTCCAATCCTCAAAACTATTCTGAAGCAGTTCTTGCACAACTTCAAAAATACGGCGCTCACCTGCGGGATTATGACCAGATATATCCATATCTGAAGACGATTAAAAATCAAAAGATTCTAGTGGATCTGAAGTCTGCAAACTGCGCTATTATTGAGGCTGTGCAGGTCCAAAACTCCATTATAGATCAGAATCTGATTGAAAAAGATAAAGCTATAAAAAATCCAACGGAATGCGACCAAATTCGAAAAGCACATCTTAAAGACGGAATTGCATGCACCTGCTTTATCCACTGGCTAAAAACTCATGTTGCATCTGAAAAAATCACAGAAATCTCTGCGGCAGAAAAGTTAGACAGCTTTCGAAAAGCGCAGCCGGACTATTTATACCAAAGTTTTGCCCCGATCCTGGCCTATGGTCCGCACGGAGCCATTGTTCACTATGAAGCATCCGCCCAAAGTAATGCGATGCTGCGTCCCGAAAACTTCCTGCTTGTAGATACCGGAGGACATTATCTTCAAGGAACCACAGATATCACACGAACGATTGCTCTGGGGCCGTTAACTGAACAACAAAAACAAGATTATACCTATGTACTAAAAGCAAATCTGGCACTTGCAGCTGCTGTATTTAAACAAAAAACAACCGGAAAAATGCTGGACTGTTTAGCCAGAGAAGAATTGTGGCGGCAAGGATTAGATTACAATCATGGAACCGGACACGGCGTAGGGTACTTGCTCAATGTGCACGAGTCCGGGGTGGGATTTGGAGCACAAACCGTTTTTGAACCCGGAATGCTCACCTCCGACGAACCGGGGTTATATCGCAACGGTCAATATGGAATCCGCCTGGAGAACCTGATGCTTTGCCAGGAAGATCGAACAACCTCGTTCGGCGACTTCTTACACTTTGAGACCGTAACACTTTGTCCGTTTGAACGTGAGGCCATTCTGCCAAATCTTCTTTCACCTCAAGAAAAATCAATGTTAAATGAATATCATGACCGTGTTTATCAAACACTATCTACATACTTGGACAAACCGGCTGCGCAATGGCTCAAACAACAAACGCAGGAAATCTAAAAAGAGATACAAAAAAAGAGGTATGCCTGAAAACATACCTCTTTTTCTTACAAAATCTGACAAAATTCAACTTCTTCTCCGGACGGACCGGCTATTTTAAAATACCGCACGCCGTTTTCCCACACTGTTTCCAGCTGTTCAATTCCCTGCGTTGTGATCGTATATCCTGCTTTAACACAAAAGTCATAATCTTCTTCAATATTTTGGGAATCATAACAGAGGTGATCGATTTTTTTTGCAATCTGTTCATCCAGCGGCTGCTCCGGTTGATACAGTTCATATACGGTTGTTCCATTTTTAATAAATTTAATGGGAACTTTTCCATCGGGTGTTGTTGCCTCATTCACAACTTCAAAGCCCAACACATTTACATACCAGTCGGTGGTCTTTTCGATATCGTTTACCGGAAAACCAATGTGTTGTAATTTTCTATTCTTCAGCATACCGTTCAGTCCTTTCGTGTTTTTTTCAGTATAACTTGTTTTTCGCCATTTGTCAATGTTTATTGACAAAAAAACAAGAAGCGTGTATAATAAAAACAGAGAATAAAATAACATAAAGGAGCAAAAAAATGCCCCGTATTCAAAAAAAGCGTCATTCATCTAAGAAAAAAAAGATCATTATTTGTTGTGTTCTCGGCTGTATGATTGCATTGATTGCAGCCGCTGTTATTACGGTATTACTTTTTCAAAATACAAAAACATCTACAACAAGCGACTCTTCCATTGCGGATGTTACTGTAGATTTTCAAGAAAACCCCTCTATCGAAATAGGCACGCAGGCAATGTTGTATGACTTTATCGAACAAGTACAAAACGGGCAACTTGTGACCGAAAATCGAAAAATTGATACTTCTCAAGTCGGGAACCAAGAACAGACCGTAACGGCAAAAAATCAGAACGGCGAAGAGAAGAGCTTTTCGTTTCAACTCCACATTGTAGACACAACGCCGCCGGTCATTACAAAATATCAACAATCCGTAACCGTTAACGAAGGAGATGTTCCGAATTTTTCTGAATATGTTACGGCTACAGATAATTCACAGAAATCCGTCACAGTCAGTGTCAGCGGAACATATGACAGCAAAAAGGCCGGAACTTACCCCCTTCAATATGTAGTCATGGACGAAAGCGGAAATACATCCACACAAGCCTTTGAACTGATCGTGAAAAAGTCTTCGCAAAAAAATGAAAGTTCAACTGCAGAACCCCCCACCGAAAAAAATCCATACTATATCAAAGTAAATCGATTGCAAAATGTGGTTGAAGTTTATGGATTAGATCAAAATAATCAATACACTTCTTTAAAAAAGGTGTTTTTATGCTCTACCGGAGATGCGACACCAACAGGAACTTTCAAAACCAGTGACAAATATACTTGGAGGTTATTATTCGGCAATGTATATGGTCAATATGCAACCCGAATCACGGGACATATTCTGTTCCACTCGGTTCCCTATACCCAACAGCAGAAAGACACCTTGGAATACTGGGAATACAACAAGCTCGGAACAGATGCCTCTATGGGCTGCATTCGTCTGACAGCCCAAGATGCCAAATGGATTTACGATAATTGTAAATCAGGGACTACGGTTGAAATATACGACAGTGAGGATTTGGGAAACATCACAAAGCCAACCATTCAAATAATTGACGAAACAGACCCCAATAAAGGTTGGGATCCAACAGACCCCGATCCTAAAAACCCATGGAAAAATTAAATTTTTATCAAGCAAGATAATATTTGGGCAACCTACTATACTTTTGTCACAAGTATTTTGTATAATAAGAATAGATAAAATAGAGAAGATGATGAAACCATGATCAAAGACATGACAACCGGCAACCCGACAAAGATTCTCTGGAATTATTCGTTGCCCTTACTGTTCAGTATTGTATTTCAGCAATTATATAATATTGCCGACAGTGTGATTGCCGGACAATTTGTAGGCGTCAATGCACTGGCCGCCGTAGGAGCGTCCTACCCTATTACCATGATTTTTATGGCCTTTGCACAAGGCTGTAATGTTGGAGGAAGTGTTGTAATCAGTCAGCTATTCGGAGCAAAAGAACACACCAAAATGAAAACGGCTATCAACACCTCCCTCATTACGACTTTATCATTAAGTCTGATTTTAACAGGGGTTGGACTTTTAACTTGCCGACCGTTTCTTGTATTATTAAATACACCCAACGATATTATGGCCGATTCTATGACCTATTTGAATATTTATATATATGGGTTGTTTTTCTTATTTGCCTATAATATCTGTACCGGTATTTTTACTGCATTGGGTGATAGTAAGACACCGCTTTATTTTCTAATAGCATCTTCCCTTTCCAATATCGGAGTAGATATTTTATTTGTTACCGTCTTTCAAATGGGCGTTGCAGGCGTCGCCTGGGCCACCTTTTTATGCCAAGGAATCGCCGCCATCTGTGCGTTTATTACGGCTTTCTTCCGGTTAAGAAAAATCAAAACCACAGAAAAATCCGAATGGTTTTCACTGCCCATGTTGGGGCAAATCAGTAAATTAGCAATCCCGTCCATCTTGCAGCAAAGCTTTATCAGTATTGGTAATTTATTTATTCAAGGACTCGTCAACCGTTTCAGTGTTTCCGTCATTGCAGGATATTCTGCAGCGGTAAAGCTCAATACCTTTGCTGTAACATGCTTTAATACGTTAAGTACTGGGGTATCCGGCTTTACGGCTCAAAATATCGGAGCGATGAATGCGGATCGCGTACGTAAAGGCTACCGTGCAAGCTTCGGGCTTGCGGCTTGTGTTGCAATTCCGTTTATGGTTGCTTTCATTGGTTTTGGCGGAACGATGTCCGGATTGTTCATGAACCAGTCTGATGGTCAAGCAGCTATTGAAGTAGCCAAACAATATTTATTCATTGTTACACCTTTTTATCCCATTGTCAGTATCAAAGTAATGACAGACGGGGTTCTGCGCGGAGCATCCTGCGTCTGGGCCTTTACAGCATCTACGTTTACCGATCTTATCCTACGTGTCGGCATCTCATATGTCTTAGCCTTAGGCACCGGGTTAAATGAAGTAGGCGTATGGTTATCATGGCCAATTGGTTGGGTATTGGGTATGATTGTAGCCTTAGTATTTTATGCTGCAGGAACATGGAAAAAACATCTACCTCAAACTGAGGCTTAGTTTGTTTAATACTCGAAGTTATTCATTAAGAAACGTTTTATTTATTAAAAAGTAAAGTGCATGCTCCTAAAATCGTTATTTTATTGGAAAGCTTTAGGTTGATAATCAGTATTTAATACTAAAAAACAGCAGGTGAAATCCTGCTGTTTTCTTTATATAATAATAACGATTATGTACGATCAAAAATCTTTTTATAAATCCAAACCACAACGCCGCCAATTCCTGTAATGCCCATACTAAGAATCAGCATGGCAGAAAGGATCAGGAAAGGATCACCATTCATAAATTCTTCCCAGGTATAAGAAATGATAAATGGAATACAACACCCTAAAACGCTCAACACGTTCACGGCCAGCATAATGATGATGGATCGAGGTCGAAACGGTCGAAGCAATAAAGACTGCACGACAAACCAGATACTATACACAATACTGCTTAAAATCACTGATACAAAAATTAAAAACTGTGAGATACCGGAAGATGCCGCTAGACACGAAATAATTGTAATCAAAACAGAAACAGCAATGGGAACCACATAAACCAAATAAGACATTTTCCATTTCATAACAGTAAAGACTCCTAATATCAGAGCAGCTCTGATTTCAGAGCTGCTCTGTTTACTTTTTATTTTTTCTTTTTCTTATCCTGTTTTTCAGAATCATTTTTAGAATTCAGCTTTGAATTAGAGTCTGCAGATTCTGCACTTGCTGTAGCCTTTTCTGCATTTTCTTTTTCAGCCGTTTCCTTTTCAAGCTGTTCATTATGTGCAAGAACTTGCTCTTCCTGCTCTTTCGTAATACGAATAACTCGTTGTTCCGGAGCGGGTGTCCATTCTACATTAAAGCGCCACTTCGGATCCACGTTCTCTTCTTCTTGCGGATCGTAAACTTCATACTTCGCACGTTTTCCAGAATTTAACAAGACCGTATTCGTCGTATCTTCCTTTTCAACCGCACGCTGGAATGTTTGAACATGGAAAGAGCGCTGTTTCATCTTCTTCTCAAGCGTTGCCTTACGGAGCGCGGCCTCGTGCTTAACCTTTCGATTATCCATATAAAGCAATATCAGATAAGCTATTACCAAAATAATAATACCAGGGACAAAGATGATAACCATGATCATAGAGCGATCAGGGAAAGGAGCCTCGATATCATAACCTTCCAAAGACGCGTCCAAATCCACATCCGCAATACGGGCCATATAGTATGCATTGGATCCGTCCAGACGGATAGTCAATAAATCAGCAGCATCATCACTATTACTCTCCAACGCATCTGAAGTAACGATTCCATCTGCACCAACTTTATAAGCAGAAACCGTCGAATCTGCTCGTTTAATACGAACCTCACCGGTCAATCCGGGATTTCCATTCTCATCTACAGCATAAATTTGAAATTCGCTTGCCGTCTCCGAAGAAACACCTTCGCCTAACCCATATACCACAATCGTTCCACGTCCGCTAAAACCGGAAATAGAAATATTTTCAGTGCTCAGGTCTCCGGAAAGATCTCCAGAGAAGATACTAACACGATTTCCATCGACTACCATAGAATCAGTTTGTAGATTATAGGTTACTTGATTTGTATCCGAAACAATCGTATCCCCTACGGCGCCCATCGTATCATCAAAAACACCCAGTGTGCGAAGCACAGAGGTGTATTCAGACACAGACTCGATCATACCTGTAGGCAAGATCGCCTTGCCTTCTCCGATATAAACTTCTTTTCCCTCAATATCAAAACTGTCGATAGCGGATAATAAGCCTTGCCGATTATACCAGGATTCCTTTTTGGTATCATAAAACGCCGGTGATGTGAAATTCTCATAAGACTGAATAATAGCTGTTTTTGCTTCTTCATAAATACCGCTGGCGCTATTTCCAGAAGCAATTACAATATCGCCATTTCCATCGTATTCCGTATCCATATAAGAAAAACCGACTTTGGATATTAACGCGGCAGGAGATCCGGCACTCCCAAACATGCCCTTTTCCATCATCTTTCCATACCGATCGTATACAACTTCGACCTGGTTCTGCGCTTCTTTTACAAAATGATACCGGAAAATAGTTGCCATCAAACCGGATTGAGGCCATATATTCGTATCATTTTTTACATTATAAACTCCGGCGGTATCATTTAAACTATAATCGCCAACAATAAACGCATCAAATCCCTGCATCGAAGAATATGAAACCAATTTTGTAAATAAATCCGTCTTTGCTGGCAAATCAGCCGATAAATCCCAAGAGACAATATACGGCATCCCACTAACAGCCCCTGTAACCGCCTGCTGCATAGCCGTTTGTACCGTCATATCTGAAGTATAAGTAATATTCTTTGCGGAAACCCCGCCCAACGCACTTAATTCCGTGCTGATCGGCCCAATAGACGTATCCGAACAAATAACCGGAGACCGATACCCCAAAGACCGACAATAGGCAACTAACTCATCAAATTTAGTTTGAGCATATTCACATAAAAAAGCATAAAAATCAGCAGTTCTGATATATCCCGTAGTGTCTTGCGGAACGGTCAATTCGCCTCCAACAGCAAAAGAGCCTATCGCAACGGTCCCCTTTTCAGGATCTTCTTCCGCGCCTAATACAGCAGATCCATCTGCATTTTTCCAAGCAATATTCAAGGCTACTCGATCATCATACTTTTCAAGCAGCCACTTATTGAATAAAGGCTGCAAAGCTGCACTATAAGCCGAAACATCATCCCCAGATGAAATCCATCCGATAGATGAATCCGAGACATATTTAATAAAAGCAATCACTGTATCCGTTGCATAATATTGACCATTTACTGTATTTACTCGATCTAAAAACCGCTTAAAAAACCGTTCAGCTCTTGCGATAACGGTATCATCAATCAACATCGCAATTCCGTTCGCGCCTAACGAAGCCTGTGTGAACATATCCAATTCCACATACATCCCATGGTCCCGAAGAGCAGCTAAGAAACGATCAAAAAGAACCATCTTGTTCTCATCTAACTCGTTAGCCAATAACATAAAATAAGAATAGCAATCTTGCAGCCGGATTAAATTTACTCCATGCCGAGACAATTCACCGAGCATCTGACTTAGTTGTTCATCTGTGGTGGGTAAACCGTTAGAGGAGAGCGAATAATCTACTCCGAAGAAACTGATACTTGACTTTGAGCCATCTAAATTTACAACAAAGCCGTCGTCATCTACATCTATGTACCCGGTCTCGCCAAGGCTGACAGTGTTTAAACTGCTGTAATCAAGAATGTTTGTTGTCAAATCTGTTTCTTCTGCGGAAATAGCAAAAGATATGGAGGCAAAGATCGATACAGAAATCGCTGCCGCCGCTGCTCCCGCAATAAAACGTTTCAGTCCGTTCCTCATTAACACTACTCTCCTCACATTTTCATAAAAACTTATATAAAAAATGTTTAAATATACTATAACAGATATAATCATTATACAACATTATCGTCAAGATTGCAATACATAAAGCATAAAAAAAATGCAATAAAATGAAACAATTTCATAACACATAAAAAAATGAAAAAACACATTAAATAGCCCGAAAAAACACATTCTATAAAAAAGCATTCTTTTTGTTTTTTTACAACAAAAAGAACGCTTTTTAACACTTGTATAAACTTCTTGGCAGCAATTCACTTATTACAAGCAACTAATATATAGCCTGCTTATTCTTTCTTTGAATTATCTGACGAACCGGATTTCCGTTTTGCATTCCGAACAATCATCGTAATAATAACAGCAAGCAATGCAATCAGTGCAACACCTGCAACAATAACGTAAATATACACCATATAATCATTTGTTTGAGGAGTTGCAAAACCTTCAGCAAAAGCTGTTACAGGGAAAAGGCCTATCAGGCATGCCAAAAAAATGGAAACAGATCCAATATATTTACGGATATTTTTCATAAACAACCCTCTTTTCAGAATATCTATGATTATTGTACCACAAATAACCTGAAAAATCAATTGTTTTTCAAAAAATCTCTTATTTAGCAAAGTATTGTTCCCAATTATTTCCAATCAATCCTGCAATAATTGCGGTTGATATTGTTGAATCAATGCTTTTAATTCGCCGTCACTGATAATCGTCTGACGGCCGGAGGCATATTCAGCATCCACCCACTCTTTGATCCGAACAACCAAATCAGACTTTTTATCCACGCGCATATCGCCTTTTAAATTTAGATAATTGTTGATCCAAAAAGCAATTCCGGCAAGCCCGGATACATTGCTGACGGCAACATTAGCCGGCTTATTTAAGATTTTTCCCGTATCAAAAATATTATAAATTTCCTCATCTTTTAACAACCCGTCTGCATGAATTCCTGCTCGGGTTACGTTGAAACTTTCCCCGACAAACGGCGTCATGGGAGGAATTTCATAACCGATTTTCTTGCGATAATAATCCGCAAGTTCAGTAATCACAGTAGTATCCATTCCATCTGCAGTACCACGCAATGAAATATATTCTATCACCATCGCTTCCAGCGGAACATTGCCGGTTCTTTCTCCGATACCAAACAAAGAACAGTTTACGGCACTGGCTCCGAAAAGCCATGCAGTTGCGGCATTGGCTACACCTTTATAAAAATCGTTATGTCCGTGCCACTCAAGCAATTCAGATGGAACATTCGAAAGGTGCTGAATGCCATAAATAATCCCTGGAACAGACCGTGGTGGAGAAACTTCAGAATACGGCAAACCGTACCCCATCGTATCGCAAGCACGAATCTTGACTGGAATACCGGATTGTTTATAAATTTCCATCAATTCGTTGATAAACGGAACGACAAAACCATAAAAATCCGCACGCGTGATATCTTCAAAATGACATCTCGGGCTCAATCCCGCATCAATCGCATCCTGCACAACGCCCAGATAATGTTCCATCGCCTGCCGACGTGTCATTTTTAATTTATGGAAAATGTGATAGTCTGAACAACTGACTAAAATTCCTGTTTCACGAATTCCAATATCTTTTACCAGTTGAAAATCCTTTTTACTTGCCCGAATCCATGTTGTAATTTCAGGAAATTGATAGCCTAATTCCTGGCAACGATATAACGCTTCACGATCTTTTTCACTGTAAACAAAAAATTCCGTCTGCCGAATCAGGCCTTTTTCTCCGCCAAGTCGATGCAACATTTTATAAATATCAACAATCTGCTCAACCGTATAAGGACTTCGAGATTGCTGTCCGTCTCGAAAAGTCGTATCTGTAATCCAGATATGCTCCGGCATATGCATTGGGACCCGACGATGATTAAACACAGTTCTGGGCACTTCGGTATACGGATAAATATCCCGGTATAAATTCGGCTCCGCAACATCCTGAAGTGTGTATCGATAAGTCTCTTCTTCCAGCACATTACTCTTTTTATTAAATTCCAACAAACCGATCTCCTCCCTTTTCCTTAACAGTATAGCAAAAAAGAAGATATCTGTCAATATTAAACTCTTCATTTTTAAAACTTTTACACAAAATCCTGCAAATTTAACAGAAAAAACATACTATCAAACGCCTATTATGAATTATGTCATCAACATTCCTGCATTTTTGAAAATAAAAAATATTTTTTCAGTCTGATGTATAAAAAAATTATTCTTCGGACACAATAGGAATGTGATAAGAAATCTTATCATGCATTTTTCCTTGGAAAGGTGTAATAGAATGATGAAAATTATAGACAAGATCGCTCTTGTTCTGGTAATAATCGGAGCCCTTAACTGGGGAGGCGTGGGTATTTTCGCTTTTGATACCGTTGCTTGGATATGTGGAGGAGCGGCAAGCGTCGCAGCAAGAATCATATACACATTAGTCGGTTTAGCGGGCCTATGGTCTATTTCACTACTGTTTCGGGAAGATTATTCAAGAGAACTGAACGAAGACTAGCAGAAAAAGGATGCCATAAATATCTGGCATCCTTTTTCCTTTGATTGAAACCAAATTGTTTATAAAAACAAACGCATATTTCATAAAATGCACTCATACATATGAATAACAGAAAAATGCACAAAGGAGAATGGCTATGGCAGATACAAACATATACAGAGATATTGCCGAACGGACAGGCGGAGATATTTATATCGGAATTGTCGGGCCTGTCCGAACCGGAAAATCTACTTTTATTAAAAAATTTATGGAAACGCTTGTAATTCCCAATATAGATGGAGAATTCAAACGCGATCGTGCAACAGACGAATTACCGCAGTCGGCAGCCGGACGAACCATTATGACAACCGAGCCTAAATTCATTCCAAACGAAGCGGTACATATTACATTAGATCAAAATATCGGCATGTCTGTTCGTCTTATTGATTGTGTAGGGTATATTGTTCCCAGTGCATTGGGATATATTGAAAATGATTGTCCGAGAATGGTCATGACGCCTTGGTTTGAAGAACAAGTACCCTTTAATATGGCCGCAGAAATCGGAACTCAAAAAGTAATTACCGAACATTCGACCATCGGACTTGTTATCACAACAGACGGCTCCATCGGAGAAATACCGAGAGAAGACTATCTCGACGCAGAACGGCGCGTCATCGGAGAACTGAAACAAATTAAAAAGCCGTTTGCCGTTTTACTCAACACGACCGAGCCGAACTCTGATCATGCCCGGAATCTGGCACAAAAAATGGCAGAAGAATATGACGTAACGGTCATTCCCATTGACTGCATCAGCATTGGCGAAAATGAAATTAAAGATGTTTTGCGTAAAGTATTATATGAATTCAATATCAGCCAGATCAATATCAATATCCCGGCTTGGGTAAACTCGTTAGACGATACGCATTGGCTCAAACAGTCTGTCTATAATGATATCGAACAATGTGCCTGCAAACTGGAACGTATTAAACAAATCCAAGAAATGGCCCAAAAACTAAATGAAAATGAATTTATTTATGAAACAAAAGTAACAGGAATCGATTTAGGTACAGGATGCGCTGATATAGAAATCGATATCCCACAAACACTATTTTATCGGGTTATTGCCGAAAATACGGGTGTACAGTTAGAAAATGACGGAGATTTGATCCATTTAATCACCACATTATCTGCCTCAAAACAAATGTATGACCGCTTTGCTGACGCAATGAAAGAGGCAGAAGCCAAAGGATACGGAATTGTAACACCGGGGATTGACGAACTGTCGCTGGAAGAACCTCAAATTGTCAGACAGGGTTCCCGGTTCGGCGTACGGCTCAAAGCGTCGGCTCCGTCTTATCATATTATTAAAGCAGACATCCAAACCGAAGTTTCTCCGATTGTGGGCAGTGAAAAACAATCGGAAGATCTGGTTCGCTTTTTGCTGACAGAATTTGAAGATGATCCGAAAAAAATCTGGGAAAGCAATATTTTTGGAAAAACACTGCATGAACTTGTCAATGAAGGTCTTCACACCAAACTCAGCAAAATGCCCGACGATGCAAGAGACAAAGTCCACCAGACACTGGAAAAAATCATCAACGAAGGCAGCGGCGGACTGATTTGTATTATCCTATAAGAAAAAAGGCAGCAACTGGCTGCCTTTTTTCTTGTAAAAATAAATGGAATCTTCCTTTCATCTTGACAAAAAGTCAAGCCCAACATCCTTTAACAGAATGAAAATATAAGATAAAAATATCGGGGCTACCATATTACAGCGCCCCGATATTTTCCTTTATTAATCTAATTCTTTGGTTTCAATCCGTTTTTGAATCATGTTCAAAAATTCATCCAATTTCATCGAACCAACATCGCCGTCCCGGCGAGCACGAACACTAACGGTAGATTCCGCCTGTTCTTTTTCTCCCGCAATCAGCATAAACGGAATTTTCTGCAGCTGTGCTTCACGGATTTTATACCCGATCTTCTCTGCTCGGTCGTCGATTTCTGCCCGGATTCCGGCATCGAACAATTTTTGCTGTATTTGTGAAGCATACTCCACATACTTGTCGGAAATCGGAAGAACCTTTACTTGTACCGGAGCCAGCCAGGTCGGAAATGCACCTGCATATTTTTCAATCAATAACGCAAGCGTACGCTCGTAACAGCCAATAGAGGTTCTGTGAATAATATAGGGATGTTTTTTCTCTCCGTCGCGGTCCACATACTCCATTCCGAAATTTTCAGCCAACAATTGGTCAATCTGGATGGTGATCAATGTGTCTTCCTTGCCGTATACATTCCGAATCTGAATATCCAATTTAGGTCCATAAAAAGCTGCCTCTCCAACACCGATTTCATAATCAAGGCCTAAATGGTCGAGAATCTTCTGCATAATGCCCTGAGCTTCATCCCATTGTTCCGGAGTTCCGATATATTTTTCCCGGTCTTCCGGATCCCATTTCGAAAACCGATAGCTGACATCTTCATAAAGACCGAGCGTTTTTAACATATAAATAGCCAGTTCCAAGCAGCCTTTGAACTCTTGCTCCAATTGCTCGGGCGTGCACATCAAATGCCCTTCTGAAATCGTAAACTGCCGCAAACGAATCAATCCGTGCATCTCTCCGGACGCTTCCTTACGAAACAGCGTAGACGTTTCGTTATACCGCAACGGCAAATCCCGATAAGAACGATTACGATTCAGATATGCCTGATACTGGAACGGACAGGTCATCGGCCGAAGAGCAAAAACTTCCTTGTCTTTTTCTTCATCTCCCAACACAAACATGGAATCCTGATAGTGATCCCAGTGGCCGGAAATTTTATACAAATCACTCTTGGCCATATAGGGAGTCTTCGTCAACAACCAGCCGCGCTTTTGCTCCTCATCTTCTACAAACCGCTGCAAAATTTGGATAATGCGCGCACCTTTCGGCAGAAGAATCGGCAAACCCTGACCAATTACTTCAGAAGTGGTAAACAGTTCCAATTCCCGGCCTAATTTATTATGATCGCGCTTACGGGCTTCCTCCATTTGCTTCAAATATTCGTCCAAGTCACTTGCTTTCAAAAAAGAAATCCCGTAAATCCGCTGCAACATTTTATTTTTCGCATCGCCGCGCCAATAAGCACCGGTGCATTGCGTTAATTTGATTGCTTTGATCTTGGACACATCGTATAAATGCGGACCGGCACAAAGATCAGTAAATTCACCCTGCTTATAAAAGCTGATCGTTTCATCCTGCGGCAATTCCTGGATCAACTCCATTTTATAAGGCTCATCTTTTTCCTGCTGCAATGCCTGTTCACGCGAAAGTTCAAACCGTTCTACACGATATCCTTCTTTGACAATTTTTTTCATTTCCGCTTCAATTTGCTGTAAAATTTCAGGTGTAAAACTGATGGAACTGTCAAAATCATAATAAAAACCGTTTTCAATCGCCGGGCCAATGGTCAGTTTTGTTTCAGGGTACAATCTTTTTACTGCCTGTGCTAATACATGAGAACTGGTATGCCAAAAAACTTCTTTTCCTTTTTTATCCGAAAAAGTCAACAGATTTAATTGATCTCCGTCTTGCAAAACCGTAGTCAGTTCCCGAACAACCCCATTGATTTCGCAAGCCAGCGCATTACGCGCTAATCCGGCAGAAATCTGCATCGCACAATCATAAGCACTGCTTTTCTGAGGCACCTCAATCTGACTGCCGTCTTTTAAAATAATTTTCATACATATTACCTCTTTTCAATATATTGCATAACCTTTATGCAGACACCTTTCCGCCAGTAATCAGTGTCTGTGTATTTTGCCAGATGATATCTAACTTGGACGTTAAGATCAAAAAGCGTCCGCCACCATCGACTCGGGCAAAAGCATATAATTCATCCTCATTGATCGGTAAAAATTCCATTTTCGTCTCCACTCCATCTTTTCCGTGCAAAACAATGGTCATCATCGGTTCTGTTTGTGGATCCTCACCCATCCCGTAATTACTCAGACCAATAATCTGCTTGTACAGATTTTGCATGGATGGGCCATCCAGCGTACGCCCCTGATACGATCCGGCATACGTGGTCTTATCGTCCTCTGTCGTCACGGAAACATCGATCCGATACGATACGCCGTCGCGCTCTACAGTAAAATAATCCAAATCTTTCAAATACCGGATGGAAATCAAACGCTGGCAAAAATGGTCCACAGGCTGCGCGGCAAAATCAAAGCAACTGGACTCTACCGCATATACAACATTCGCATCGCCGTACATAACGTACCGTTCGTTATCGCCTTTACTGCCGACCCTGTAGGTCATTGTAACCGTTTCAACGTCTCCCTCCTCGGCAGACGGATCATAATAGGGATTGGTGATATTATCAATCAATGCCTGTGTTTTATCAATATCAACCGTAATCTTCACAACAATCGGCTGATCCAGGCCATATACTGACAAATCAGCAGGATCATCATCTACAATCCGTGTTGCATTCAGGTTGCGAACTGTCGCAACATCGGCACGAATCGTATCGGAGTCGGCCCCGTTCGTAAACGGAGATGTCATGATCATCGTACTTTCATATTGTTTACTGTCGATTTCTTCCTGCGTACACATCCGCACAAAGATATTATTCTCCGCATTGGGATATTCAATACCCAGGCTGACAAAATCTTCCTCGGCATACGCAGCAGATATTACAGCCGAATAGTAATCAGACCGTGTCTTTAACAACCGCTCGGCAAAATAAGTACTAACCGCAAACACGTCCCGACTGTCGGACTTGCAAAAATAATAAGCGTCTCCATCCGGCGTTTTGTCTCCTAAATAAAAGACATCATCTGCATTGGTACCTGTTTTGTGAACCGTCAAAGTCGCCTGAGGCTCCTGCAGGCCATAATCCGAAAGATCCTGCACATTGGAAGCAATTACAGACTCCACTCGAATATCCTGCACACTCTCATACAATCCGTTTACAGAAGCCGTTAATACCGGAACACCTTCTCGGCCGACGATTACGGCATTCCCGTCTTCGCCTAACCGTACAGAAAAGGTATCGTTCTCATTCCAAACCTCTACCGAACCTACATTGGCGGCAGCTACAGTATAAATACTTTGTCCGTCCCGTACATAATCTTCCCCAACTCCGCTATCTTCGGGCAAAGGCTCCGGCTTCGGAATAAGCTGCACGATAAAAAAAGCCGCAATACACAATAACGCAACCACGCATCCGATTACAATCCATTTTATCGTTTTATTCATTTAAAGGTTCTTCCTCCTTATCCACACCGCCACACAAATGACTCCGCAAATAATGGGAATCACAGCAATACAAACAATGCTGACGGCTTTCACGATATTGTCTTCCACTTCTAATACTCCGGACAATAACGACTGAGCGGTGATATTTACAAATGTTTCATCGTGAGAAAGATAACGTAAACTATTCAGCATATACTCCGCCGTAGCGGAGGTATTCCCCGTAACATTTAGTACAGAATTATCATCCATAAAACAGGTCGTACCAAACAACGACACCGATGACGAAGTCAAACCATACTGATCCTCGGTATCCGAAGAGCGCTGGATATAGGAAATCGCAGCAACAACAAGTTGTCCACTTTCATCTTCGGCCGTTTTTTGTATGGAAGATAAATCTGTAGAATCAATCACAACAGATCCGATCTGTTTGGAAAAAGCATTTTGACTCAACGTACTCAGTAACCGCCGAACCTGTATGCCGTCCTTGCTCTCAAAAGCGGCAGAGACCTGGCGCAACTTGCCGACAGGAACAGCCAAGGTATTGTTTTTATCATATAAATCCCCAGCCAAATTCCGCGACATCTCCGAATCAAAATACCCTACTTTCATATAAGAATCTTCCACTGCGGTTGCAGTTATCGTATTGTCTTTATCGATAACCACCTTATCTTCCAGTCGAAGGCCCCATTCCACCTCAAGAAATTCTTCTAATCGCTCGTTTTGAGGCATGTCGGTATCGGCAAAAACCATCAAACTTTTCCCATAATTGCCGTCATTATATAAAAAATCCCGCAATTTTTTAATATCATCAGCAGAATAAGAAATCGTCGGATTGGCAATCACAAGAATATCTGCACTGTTCTTTAAATCGGTTTCAGTCGTTAAATCAATGAAATTTACCGTATAAGCATTGTTGACCAATAACTCAACAAGACGCTCGGATGTTTTTTCATTATGACCGGTAATCACACCAATCGTTCGAATATCATCTTTAGAAACCGAGCGGATTCCGGCGTCAATCCGGCGTTCCAGCCCAACATACTGACTGTATTCGAATACGCCTTCTTCAATGAAAAAGTAACGCCGCGTTTCCGGACAATATACTGTAATGACTGTATCGTCCTGCAAGGTAATCCCACGATCTTTAAAAAATCCGGGATTATAACGGGTGTCTACATAGTGAACGGTAATGCGGTCACTGTTTTTGCGAAAACTGTCTGTTAATTCATAAATATATCGTTTTGAAGAAATCGCTTTTGTCTGTGACGAAGAGGTCTCTGATGAAGTCTCAGAAGTCTGTTCGGCCTGTACTTGTACAAAACCCTGAGATTTAAAATCTTCCTCTTTACCGTTGATAATGATTTCAATATCTTTATCCAACTGCTCTAAAATCGATTTGGAGATATCATCGATGGCGGTCATTTGCGAAGAGGAAAAATCGACAGACAAGTCAAAAACGCCGTCTAACACGGAAAGCGTTACATTTAAAAAGATCGCAATCACCAACACAATTACCACAGAAACGGTTGCGGTGGCTCCATGCTTCCATTTTCTATTCATCGACATCACCCCCTACGCCCATCTGCGTTTTTCGATCATCCGAACGGTTAAAAACAAAAAGACGCCGGTGACAGAAAGATAATAAATAGTGGGAAACAGACTGAAAATACCCATCGAAAAATCACTGAATTTTGTGTACAGGGACAAACTGCTCAGCACCGATGCCAACCAGTTTGGCAAATAATTCAAAACCGCATCGACCACCACCATCATACCCAAAACCGCAAAGGTCGCAGAAACGGTGCCAATCTGGCTTTCGGTACAGCTTGACAAAAAAACGGCAACACTGATCATGGCGATTCCGATGAAAACCGTGCCGATCATCTGAACCAGAAAATCCCCTGCATATAACTGACCGAATACACTGATAATTACCGCGTATATTACATTGATCAGCGTCAGACAAACAAAAATAAAACTAGCGCTGAAAAATTTACCAAAAACCAAGGCAGGGATCGAAACCGGCGAGGTTAATAAAAGCTGATCAGTTCGATTCTTTTTTTCTTCACTGAAAAATTTAAAAGAAAACATAACCACAACCGCTAAATTGATAAAATAAAACCAACGGCTGCTGAAATATCCGCCCATAGAACTGGTAGACTGGCCAAACGTGGATACCACAAACAGAACCCCGCTTAACAGCGCATAAACACCAATGACAAAATATCCAATCGGATTTTTAAAATATGACAGTAACTCTCGTCTGTAAACAGCACCCATTATTGGTCCCCTTTCTGCTGATTTTCTTCTTTCTTTGACGCAGCAAGACGCCGGCGGCGCTCTGCTAACGCCCGGGCCTGTTCAATTGGCGAGCCTCCGGTTAGTTGGATAAACACGTCTTCCAAAGAAATTCCTAACGGCGTAATCATCAAAATATACCATGAATGCTTGGCACAAAAATCAAATAACGTCCGGCGGATATCCGCACCTTCTTTAACCGTAATGATGAGGTCTATCGTTCCCTTCTCATAGGTCCCGACAAACTCTACGGATGCCACGCCTTCCAGAGCAGGCAATAAGCGAAGCGCTTCTTCTTTGGGAGCAACTAAACGCACGGCAAAACGATTGGACGTCGTCGCCTCGTTCAGCAAATCTTCAGTCAACTCGTCCCGAACAAGATAACCGCCGTTAATAATCAACACTCGTTGACAAATGGCCTGAATTTCCGTCAAAATGTGAGAGCTGAGCAAGATCGTATGAGTAGCGCCAAGCCGCTTAATCAAGCCGCGGATCTCTTTAATCTCCCGGGGGTCCAAACCAACAGTAGGTTCATCCAAAATTAAAATAGGCGGATTCCCCACTAAAGCCTGCGCTAATCCGACACGCTGTTTATATCCTTTAGAAAGGTTTCGAATCAACCGTCCGGAAACATCCTGTAATTTTGTAACCGTCTGCACTTCTTCCAAATGCGGCTCTTTTTTTAATTTACTCTTTTTTAAATCATAAACAAAAGACAAATACTCTGAAACCGTCATATCCGGATACAGCGGAGGAACTTCCGGCAAATATCCGATCAGCGCTTTTACCTTATCCGGCGCCTCTAAAACATCGTATCCACCGATACGGGCCGTTCCCTCCGAGGTGGAAATATATCCGGTCAGAATATTCATAATCGTCGTTTTTCCGGCACCATTCGGTCCCAGTAAACCGACAATTTCACCTCTGCCGACCTCAAATCCGACCTGATTGACGGCTATATTCGTGCCATAACGCTTTGTCAACCTATTGACCCGTATCATGATACAACCTACCTTATCTTTTTATTCCGTCTCTGTTTGCGTGACGCCAATATGCAATTCACGCAGCTGTTTTTCGTCCACAATATCCGGACAACTTGACATCAAATCCGATGCATTTTGCACTTTCGGAAAAGCGATAACGTCCTTAATACTGTTTCTTCCTGCAAAAATCATGGCTAAACGGTCAAACCCATACGCCATACCGCCGTGAGGAGGAACGCCATACCGGAAAGCATTGATCAAAAAGCCGAACTGTTCTTCCGCGCTTTCTTTTGTAAAGCCAAGCGTCTCAAACATTTTCTCCTGCAATTCCGAATTATAAATTCGAATCGAACCGCCTCCGGCTTCCATACCATTGATAACTAAGTCGTATGCCTTGGCACGGACTTTTCCCGGCTGCGTATCCAACAACTCGATATCTTCAAACATAGGCGAGGTAAACGGATGATGCTTGGCCACATACCGCTGCTCTTCCTCATCATATTCCAACAACGGAAATTCCGTAACCCACAAAAGGTGGTACATATCCAGCGGCTTGCTGGGATCATTGGGAATCTGATTTAATTTTTTAGCAATATGGCAGCGCAATGCTCCCAATGCATCAAACACTACAGAATCGCGATCGGCAACAAAGAAAGCAACATCACCCTGCTTCAACTGCAAAGCCTGACACAGCGCATCCAATTCCGCTTCAGATAAAAATTTGGCAAAGCTGGAGGTCATCTGCTCTCCCATCTTCAGCCAAGCAAGGCCTTTTGCCCGATAAGTTTTAACAAACTCCGTCAAAGCGTCAATCTCACGACGAGGGAACTGATCCGCACTGTTTTCAATAACAATTGCTCGCACGCTTCCGCCGTTTTCGACAGCATCATGAAATACCTTAAATCCGAAATCTTTTACAACCTCAGACACGTCGTTTAACTCATATCCGAAACGAGTATCCGGCTTATCTGAACCAAATCGACGCATCGCCTCGGCATAAGTAAGACGAGGCAACGGCAACGGCAACTCAATGCCAAGCAATTCACGGAACGCTGTCTGAATGAAGCCCTCATTCATACTAATGACGTCATCTACATCTACAAAAGACATTTCCAAGTCAATCTGCGTAAATTCCGGCTGACGGTCGGCACGCAAATCCTCATCCCGGAAACAGCGCGCAATCTGCATATATCGGTCAAATCCGGCAACCATCAATAACTGTTTATAAAGCTGAGGAGATTGGGGCAACGCATAAAATTTGCCGGCATGAACTCGGCTGGGAACCAAATAGTCCCGTGCGCCCTCCGGCGTGGACCGAATCAAATTCGGCGTTTCGATTTCAATAAAATCGTTATTTAAGAAATAATTTCTTGCAATCGAAGCAAGCTTGGAACGCAACAAAATAGGAGCCTGTGCGTCCGGACGACGAAGGTCCAGATACCGGTATTTCAATCGCAGTTCTTCATTAACCGTTGAATTTTCTGCAATCTCAAAAGGCGGTGTTTGCGATTTAGATAAAATCTGCAATTCGGCAACAGCAAGCTCAATCTCTCCGGTTACCATATCCGGATTCACCGCACCCTCTCCGCGGCCACAAACAATTCCGGTTGCGCAAATGCAGTCCTCAGAGCGCAGCGTGTACGCTTTATCAAACAATTCCTGATCTCTGGCAGCATCAAAATTCAACTGCAAAATTCCGGTTCGGTCACGCAAATCCACAAAAATCAGACCGCCCAACACACGACGGCGCTGCACCCAGCCGCACACCGTAATTTCACGTCCGATATCAGAGGGGCCAAAACGAGTGCAATAATCGGTTCTTTTATGTATCAGCGTTTCAAACTTCTGCATTGATATTACTCCTTTTATTATACAATATGTTTTCCCTTATTTCACAAAAAAATTATGTCAAAACTTTATGAATTCCTTTTTATCAACGATTACCGAACAGCCTGCGCAATCGAATCGATATCGATCGCCTGTTGTTCTCCGGTCTGCATATTTTTCAGCATAACGGTTCCTGCAGCTGCTTCATCGGTACCGATAATGGCAGCGTACGGAATGCCAGACCGATCGGCATATTTCATTTTTTGTTTCATGCCTTTGTCAGAAAAATAAATATCCGTAACAATATTGGCATCACGCAAAACGCCTGCCACCCGTAAAGCATACGGAACCTGTTCACGGTCTAAAGCCACAACCAGCACTTGAGTCAAACTCTTTTTACCGCCCGAAGGCAAAATACCCGCTTCACGCAGCTGAAAATAAAGACGAGTCAATCCGATAGAAATGCCGATTCCCGGCAAATGCTGATCCGTATAATATCCGGTCAGATTATCGTACCGGCCGCCGGAACAAATACTGCCCAACTTCGGATAATCGTTGAGCATGGTCTCATATACGGTACCGGTATAATAATCCAGCCCCCGTGCAATGGTCAAATCAATCTTATAATTTTGTTCAGGAATCCCAAACTGACCCAAAGCGGTAATCACAGTTTGCAATTCCGCAACCCCTTCAGCAAAGACAACATCATCCGAAAGGCTCTGAAGCTGTGTTAAAATCTCAGTATTCGACCCGTTTAACATCACGAAGTTCAATATTTGCTCGATACCGGACTCCGAAACGCCAAGATCAAGCAATTCTTCAGAAACAGCCTGTGCACCGATTTTTTCCAATTTATCAATCACACGCAAAATATCACCCGCGCGTTCCGATAGCCCCAGCTGGGCGAAAAAGCCGTTTAAAATTTTTCGATTATTCAGCCGAATTGTAAAATCTCCGATATTCAACTCTTTAAAAACATGGTAAATAACGGCCGGCATTTCGGCATCATAATACAAATCCAACTTCTCGTTGCCGATAATATCAATATCACATTGATAAAACTCACGAAACCGACCTTTTTGCGGACGCTCACCCCGAAAAACTTTGCTCATCTGATAACGTTTAAACGGAAAAACCAGATCATTATAACGCTGCGCAACATACCGCGCCAACGGCACCGTTAAATCAAACCGCAGCGACAGATCGGTATCGCCTTTCTGAAACCGATAAATCTGCTTCTCCGTTTCTCCTCCGGCTTTTGCCAACAATACGTCCGAAAACTCAATGACCGGTGTATCTAACGGCAAAAATCCAAACCGCTCATAAACACGACGAATCGTGTCATACATCTGATTAAATACAATCTGATCCTGCGGCAATAACTCCATAAAGCCGGGAAGAATTCTCGGCTGAACCTTTTTTTGCATACCTATGCCCCTATCTGTTCTCTATTCATTCGTCAAAATTAAAACAACTCTGCCCGTTTGGCATTGGCATGATAAATTTCGCGCCAATCCAAATCTCCCCGTTCCAAGGCACGGACCAGAATTTCTGCCGTGGCAATATTCGTTGCGACCGGAATATTATGCATATCGCAAAGTCTTAACAAATCAATTTCATCAAACCGCGTCGGTTTCGGCGTTGCAGAATCCCGGAAAAACAAAAGCAAATCAATTTCGTCATAAGAAATTCTTGAAGCAACCTGTTGATTGCCGCCGCAATCCCCGCTCATAAAACGATAAATATCCAGTCCTGTAACCTCGGCAATGGCTTTCCCGGTTCCGGCCGTAGCACAAAGTTTATGTTTAGAAAGAATCCCGCAATACGCGATACAAAACTGTACCATCAATTCCTTTTTCTTATCATGTGCAATAAACGCAATATTCATATCATAACCTCCTGTTAAACTTCATTTTTTATATAACACACGGTTACCAAAACCGGTAAAGCGGGACATCTTCACCCTCGATACGAGCAGCAATATTACAAAATGCATAATATTCGTCCCCGTGTATATTCTCTGATAACATACGCCCTTTATATGTACAAGCTCCTGCATCTCGAACTTCCGGAACCAGTCCAATCAACTGCGCGCCAATGGAATCGATAATCCGATCAATATTAGGAGCTTTCTTTCGACGAATCAAACGTGGAATAACTCGATTTACAATCAATCGACATGTCCGAACTCCGCGTTGGCCAACGACCTCACGAACCCGATCGGCATCTCGGATTGCCGGCAATTCCGGAGTGGTAACAATTAATACCCCTACATGCCGATCCGCCAAATGCTCCGTCAACGCATACAACCCGGCAGGGCAATCAATCAACACATAGTCAAACACATTCGCCTGCGAACGAGCAAACTGAAGAATAAACGCATACAACAACTCTTGTTTTACACGCAATACAGCAGGCGCTGCTAAAAAATAAAGATTGGGATATGTGGGATGCTGCACAATCTGTTTTTGAGCATCCACCACAGGCGGACGAGATGCACGCAAACCATTTTCCTGCTCAAACAGAAGAAGTTGCCCATATTGCTCATAGACATCTTGAACATCAAATAAAGCAATATCAGACAATCCTAAAACGATATCGGTGTTGCGCAGATAGATATCTGCATCAATTACCAATACGCGTCTGCCGCGCCGGGCAAGACAAACGGCCACATTGGAACAAACCGTTGTTTTCCCTACGCCGCCCTTGCCGGAAGCAAACAACCAAACCTTTTCCATTTTGTCCTCCGTTCAGCTCAGTAATGTATTATCTGAATCAATGGAATCAAACGCGTTCTGCTCTGAAAAATAATATTTTAATACAGATTTTACCAACTGCGCATTAAAAGATGTTGTTCCCGTGCCACCACGTTCTACGACAACCGAAAAAGCAATTTGAGGATCTTGCGCCGGTGCATATCCAACAAGCAGAGAGTCCGGAACCCCTGTAGTTACCTCTGCAGTACCGGTTTTGATCGCAACCTGAACCGTATCAAAATCTTTAAAAGCCGAATACGCAGTTCCCTTCGGCTCATTTGCAACAGCAATCATCCCCTGATGTAAGGTATCTAATGTGCTTTGAGATATTCCCAATTCCCGATATGCAATCTCTGTTTCAAAAACAGTCTCGCCGGTCTCCTTATCTCGTACGCTCTTGATAATATGGGGAGTAAACGATTTTCCATTATTTGCAATAGACGCTACATAATTAGCTAACTGCAACGGGGTGGCCGCATTATCACTTTGTCCAACAGCTGCCAATAACGTTTCGCCGGCATTCCATTCTTTGCCAATGCTCTGTCGATATTCTGCTCCAGCAAGGATACCACTGGCTTCTCCGGGAAGCTCAATGCCCGTTTTTTGGCCAAATCCATATAATTTACCATACTGATTGAGTGTATCAATGCCCATTACCCGACCGGTATCAAAGAAAAAGTAGTTACAAGATTGCATCAAAGCAGAAACAACAGTCACTTCTTTATGTGCATTAGAATGGAAATCTGTTGGCTGATAATCTGCATAATACGTATATCGACCAGTACAATACTGCGTTGACCACCGGGAAATCACTCCCGACTCTAAACCTGCAGTAGCCGTAACCATTTTAAACGTAGAACCTGGAGGAAATAAACCTGAAATGGCACGATTAACCAATGGTTTGCTTTCGTCTTTACTTAAAGCCGCAAAGTCCGCATTATACGTTGCAAGATTATATGTCGGATAACTTTCCATAGCTAAAATTTCGCCGGTATTCACATCCATAAACACCGCTGTAGCAGAAATCGCCTCACCATTTTGCTTACGACAATTTTCTAAAAGCGTTTTAAGCTCCTGCTCCAAAATCATCTGCGCATCTTTATCAATCGTCAATATCACATCGTTCCCGGCCTGTGCGGGGACATCTTCAATGACGTCCACCACATTTCCAGTCACATCCAAAATCGTGTTTTTAGACCCGTTGGTTCCTCGCAGATAATTCTCACAAACTTTTTCAATACCGTCTTTTCCGACAATATCGTCCATTGCATATCCCTGACTTTTCAGGGTTTCATATTCGTCTGCATAAATTCGACCAACTGTTCCGATAATATGGGAAGCAAAATATTCCTCGGTATATTCTCTGACCGGCTGCACTTCAAGATAAACACCAATCAATTGTGAACTGTTTTCTTTAACGGCCGTAGCAGCTTCAACGCTGACATCTTCGGCAAAAGTATAAAAAGAATTTACACTGCGCATCTCGATCTCATATCGAACGCCAATGATTTTCAACGCCTCAGCGCGATCTTGCGCATCTAATTTATAAACTTCACACAACCGATCAACAATTTCCTGCGCCGAATTGGTTAAGCTTAATTTTTTCCCTTCCAAATAAGATTTAAAAGAAGCATTTTGATCGTATCCATCTTCCAAAAAATACAAGCCATCTGCATTCATCGCAATCGGAAACGTATCGATATAAGGTTCTTCAATAGATTCAAACAGCCGAATCATTTTCTGAACCGTTTCATTGATATCGGAAATATACGTTAAATTGAGAACTACAGACGTTGCTTTTGTACTACAAACAATCGGCTGACAATTCCGGTCTAAGATATCACCGCGAGGTGCTTTGACAACGGTAGTCGACACCACGGAAGACTGCGACTGCGCATAGTACTTTTCTCCGTCAATCAACTGTAGCTTTACCAGGCGAACAATAAACAGCGCAATCACCACAAACAAAACGACCACCACAAAAGCCAGTCGACGCTTAGTAATATATTTCATCATATCGTCTCCACTTTTTATTGACAGAAATCTTTTTGATTATAAAATATAAGATAACGTCCGCCACAACAGTCATCAAAAGTTTAGGCAAAACAATTTTTAACAAAGCTCCTGGAATATGAATCGTCTGCGTATCGTATCGAAGCAAAAGCACCAGCATCGTCACGATATCACGCACAAAGACCGAGATCGAAACAGCAATCAGACTATTCCATAAACTGCATCGCCAAAACCGATATTTCAGATACCCCACTATATAACTAATCAACACAAAGAAAATAGGGGTGATACCAAACCACTCCGCACCTCCGGCAAAATCGGCCAACAACCCGAAGATCAAGCCAAACAAAGCAGCGTATTTTTCATTCTCACACAGTGCCAAACAAACAACACCGCACAATAAATACTGAGGACAAATCCCTAAGATCCGAATCGGCGTAAAAACAAACTCGAATAAAAATAAAATCAAAAACAAAACCGCATACAAAAACGGTCTCATCGCGGAACCTTTAGTTTTCATCTAAAATCCCTTCGTTATCGAAATTGGTTATCACGTATACCCGTTTCACAGATTGAATATCTACACTGGGTTGTACCACTGCATACATGGATAGGCCATGCTCTTCGGTTACCACATCCACAATCGTTCCGATAGTAAGATCCTTTGGATACGTACCACCCAAACCGGAAGTTTTTACAATATCTCCGCGGCTGATCGAAACATTATTATCGATATAAGACAACTGACACAATCCATCAGATTTCAGAGCCGTCGTCCCTTCAATCATACCAATGTCGTGCGTGCTTTCAATCATGGCGCCAACACCAATTTGGACATCAATAATCGTTGTAACCGTCGCCCAATTTAATCCAACATCGGACACAATTCCAACTAACCCATCCGGCGTGACCACAATATTCTTCTTCTGAACTCCCTGATTCGTTCCGACATTTAACGTCATCGAAGAAGACCAACCATCTGTAGAACGGCTTACTACATCGGCATCGGCAAACTCAAATTCCGGATATTCTTCCTGCAAAGAAAGCAATCTTCTGAGTCGGTCATTCTCCGACTCCAAATAATAATTTTCCTGCAATTGACTTTGCAGCTGTGCAACTTGGACACGAAGCTGTTCATTTTCCTGCTCCAATGCCTGATAAGATGTAAAAGTATCAAAAAATCCCTGAAAGGCACCCCTCACTTTAGCACCAACAGACTGAAAGGGGGTAGCGACCAAACCGATAAAACTTTTATCTGCCGGCGTGGCACTGCCAAAGAATAAACTGGTCATAAACCCGATAAGAAAAATCACGATAAAAATGATTGCTTTAAAGAAACGCCCTTTAAAGAACCCACGTCCTTCTCCTTTTATGTCAATCACCCCTATTCCAAACTGCGGCGCTGCCGTTCTTGCAATTTATTTAATATATTCACACCATGCCCGGCTCCGACCGCAACGCACTCTAAAGGATTGTCTGCGACAACAGCTTCTACCCCAGTATCGGCCAAAATACGCTCAGCAAATCCCTTTAATAAGGCCCCGCCACCGACCAGATGAATTTTATTGGCGATGACGTCACTGTTTAATTCCGTGGGCAATTTCTCCAATACAGAAAGAATTCCTTCTGAGATTGCCTTCACACTGTCTGCAATCGCGTCCCGAACATCTACCGAAGACAATACAAAGCTAACCGGCAACCCCTGCACAACATCACGGCCATTTAAGGTCACAAAATCAATCGAATTACTATCTACCACAGAACCCAAAGAACATTTTACTTCTTCTGCTGTACTTTCGCCGATTAAAATATTATAGTTTCTCCGCACATATGAAATAATATCACGATCAAATACATTTCCGCACTGTGACAGCGATAAAAACCGAACAATTTGTCCGGAAGCAATCACGGAAATCTCCGTTTTTCCGCCTCCGATATCCACAATCATGAACCCTTGATGCGAAAGCACATCTAACCCGCAACCTAATGCCGCAGCAATCGGCTCGTCCATCAATTCGACATAACTGCCATATGCAGCCCGTGCAGCGTCCCGCACGGCCTTACGCTCCACCACGGTTGCCGCCGCGGGAACCGACACAATCATTTCCAGCCCCCACCGATTACGAACCACTCGGCCGACATAATTGCTTAACATGTCTACGGTCTTTTTAAAATCAGCAATCGTCCCGTTTCTTATCGGGCAGGTTACCGTAATTGTATCAGGAGCTCGTCCTCGCATATTTTTTGCCTTAACACCAAACGCAAGATCTCGCTCGGTAAAGGTATCCGAAGCAACAAAAGATGGTTCGCCCAAGATCACCCCTTTGCCCCGCTTATATATATACGTGTTGCAACTGCCTAAGGAAATACCTAAAACATTGCGTCTTCTGATTCCGAATATCTTACCCATTTTTCTCCTTCTCAATCATCCGGGCCACTTGAGACACCGGTAGTCCCACCACATTATAATAATCGCCATTCAGTCGATCCACAAACAGCGCCCCGCGCCCTTGAATACCATAGGCGCCCGCCTTGTCCATCGGCTCTCCCGTCCGAATATAAGACCAAATCTGATCCTCTGTTACAGGCAAAAAGGAAACTGAAGTTTTAACGGATTCCACCCGAGGACAAAACACACCAGAAGCTGAAGACCGAACCAAACACACTCCGGTACAAACCTCATGTTCTCTGCCACTCAATAAACGCAACATTCGAAAGGCATCTTGCTCGTCTGCCGGTTTGTTCAAAATCAAGCCGTCGATACTAACCACAGTATCTGCACTTAAAATTAAGCTATCCGAATCACGAATCATATCAAACACGGCCTTCGCCTTTAATCGGGCAAGTTGCCGAACCGTTTCTTCCGGAATTCCGGAAATCCCAGATTCATCCACATCGGGAACTATGACTTCAAAATCAAGCCCCACCTGCCGAAGAATATCTCGTCTGCGTGGCGAGGAAGAAGCCAAAATCAGTCTCACGCTGTCTCACCTATCACTACAATTATATTTATTCTGTTTATTTTACCATATTATATGTAAAAAATCAAGAGATACGGTTTGAAATCATAACAATTTCCAATGTTTTTTTGCAATTTGTTTCTATTCTTGTCAGACGTTGCAAATTCAATCTTTGAAAGTCGCAAAAAGCCCACAAAACAAAACCCTTATAAAAAACTGTTTTACAGAAAAAAAGAGCCGGCAATCAATATTGCCAGACTCTTCTCTATTTACTGAATCAAATCAAAATGCTTCCGGCCCAGAAGACTCTTCTGCAGCACGCTGCTCTTTTAATTCCTGTTTTTTCAGCTCGTAAATACTTGCCTCGGCCTGTAACCGAGCTGCAATTGCTGTTTCACTGTTATACTGCACCACATAGGCAAAGCCTTTAATCACTAATTTCAATATATATCCAAAAACAATCAACAATACAGCGCCTACCACACAGGAAATCAAAACAATGATTGAGGTCTGTTCCGGCTTTAAAGTATCTACAACGCTAACTGCAAAAAAACCAATTCCAAAAATAAGCGCGGCAATTCCCAGAACCACACACACTACAAACAACGCCGAACCTAACGTATTCAAAGATTTTGCGGTTGGATCTGCATCAGTGATCGTTTTTGCTCTTGAGATCAAAACATCAATTTTAGACTGTGGTTTCATTTCGCACCCTTCCTTCATATACAATCAAACATTCTGTTCACATTATACCAACAAATCAACGCTGTTGTCAAGCAGAATCTTCCCTTTTTCAAGATAAAAACGAAAAATCGGACGGATTTCGACACATTTCACAAATAAAAAAACAGTCTAAAACATAATTAAAATGATACAGTTGAATTGGAGTTATAAACAACAAAACAATAAACCACAAAATATCTCTAAACATCAGGGACTATCTATAAAATCAAAAAGCCACAACAAAACTCCAAAAAAAGAAAAAAACACTCTGATTGATTACACAAAAAAGGCACACATATTTCTTGCATTTTTTAATTGCATATGATATAATATATTACTATGGATAAGTATTCGTGTTACTTATAAAATACAGAGCGGAGGGATCCCATGGCAGATTTTGAACAAATGCGTAAAGACTACCCGGTCTTCCAGTACCTCCAATATCAAACGGAGCCTACTGAAGCCGGCATGCGTATCCGCTATACCTTTATACAGAAAAAAAGAAGCCCAGATGGAGTTGCCGATTTTCGGACTTTCACTCCGACTTGGGACATTCCTTTTTCCTATACAGTATATCAGAACAATGAACATAAAGAATGGATTGAAAAAACGATCTTTTTTCTGGGCTGCATCGAATTAATCAGTTATTGGAAGTGTTGCTGCTCACCAACGGTCGAAATCCTGTGCGGAACGATTTCCGATTATGCAAACGGTTGGCTGAAAAAACTCTTCTTCAACGGATTGGGAGAATTTTTTTACCGGAATCAAATCCATACAACAATAGACCAGTTTATGCAAATTTGTTCTGTTCCTCAAACTCAGCAAAAGACAACGATTGAAGATAACGAAAAAACAACATCATCAAGCAAAGACTTTTCAACGACAAAACAAGTACAGGCACGTGGTATTTCTGAAGAGAAGCTCATAAATTCATTTACTTCTGAAACAAGAGATTCTTCATATGGGCAAGCACACAATTCAAACTCTCCGTTTTCCGGATACTTGATTCCAGTGGGAGGCGGAAAAGACTCCGTAGTTACCATGGAATTGATGCGACCCCACCACGATCAATCCGATTGTTTTGTAATCAACTTGACCGGTGCGCCGGTTCAAACCGCGCATGCTGCAGGATTTTCGGATCACAATATTTGTCGATTCCAACGCAACCTCGATTTACAAATTATCCAAATGAATAAGGACGGATTCTTTAACGGTCATACCCCGTTTTCGGCCATTGTTGCTTTTTCGGCGTATCTGTGTGCTCTTTTCAAAAAGAAGAAGTATATCGTATTGTCTAACGAATCCAGCGCAAACGACACTTATGTAAAGGGAACGACCATCAATCATCAATATTCTAAAAGCTTGGAATTTGAAAACGATTTCCGTCAATTTTGCAATAGAGAACTGACCAGCCAGATTGAATATTTCAGTCTGCTACGACCGCTGAATGAATGGAATATTGTAAAAATCTTCACGCAATATCCACGATACCTCGACATCTTTAAAAGTTGCAATCTCGGCTCCAAACAAAACATCTGGTGTGCAAAATGTTCTAAATGCCTATTTACTTATATCATGTTAGCACCTTTTGTTGCAGAAGAACAACTGATTGCCGTTTTTGGAAAAAACCTGTTGAATGACGAAGAAATGATCCAGTTTTTTGACGGCTTGGTCTGTGATCAATTCGACAAACCGTTTGAGTGTATCGGAACCAGAGACGAAATCAACACCGCCTTAACCAAGACAATCGACCGGTACGAAACGGAACAAAAAGATCTTCCGCTTTTGCTTCAAATTTATAAACATTCATATTACGACCCGTACTTTGACATGTCCGGAGTGGAACATTACTTTGACCCGGACAACAATGTGCCGGCATTTTTAAAAGAGGAACTTCAATGGGATTCAAACAAGATTTGATTGATTTTTTTACCAATAAACGAGTACTGATTTTAGGTTTTGGTCGCGAAGGACGCAGTACTTATCATTTTTTAACACAGAATGTTTCATGTAAAGAAATCGCCGTTGCAGACCAAAACGATCCGCGACAAAAAGAGGCTGATACCAATCTATTAACAGGTTGTACCTGTTTTTTTGGAAAACAGTATCTGGATAGCTTGTATGGTAACTGGGACATCATTATGAAAACGCCCGGGATTGCGTTGCTGCATTTTTCAAACCAGGAAATCCGCAACAAGATCACCTGTCAAACCGATTTATTCTTACGTTTTTGTCCCAATCCCACCATCGGTGTAACCGGAACAAAAGGCAAAAGCACAACATCTTCTTTAATTTATCATATTCTGCACGAAAACGGGAAAGATGTAAAGCTAAACGGGAATATCGGAACGCCGGTCTTTTCAGACATTGACAAGATCGAGCCGAATACGATTATCGTCAGCGAAATGTCCTGCCATCAGCTGGAATACACCTCTTCTTCTCCCCGGATTGCGGTACTGGTTAATTTGTATCCCGACCATCTGGACCACTATGACAGTTATGAAGCTTACAAGCAGGCAAAGTATCATATCTTTTTATATCAAAAGCCGGAAGATACCCTGTTTATCAGCAATACTTGCCCGGACATCGACATGGAAATTGTGCAAAATCTTCCTCAAAAGAAGATTTATATCGGGCACTCCATGAAAGAGCAAAACTTCTGCGCGGTGTCGGATTCTATGCTGCAGTTGCCTAAAACCGTCTGTGCCAATACGGTTACCGAGCAAGAAGAGATTCCGCTTGAACGAATGAAAACAACTTTGCCCGGACAACATAACTTATGGAATATCGCAGTTGCCGTCACCATTTCAAAAATGTTCGGCATTAGTACAGAAGATGCCATCCGCGCCGTGCAAACATTTCGCGGGCTGGAACACCGCATGGAATATGTGGGAACCTTTTGTGGAGTGCGATATTATAACGATTCTATATCTACGATCCCGCAGTCTACTGTTCTAAACGCACAAACGTTGCCGGATTTAAAAACGATGATTATCGGCGGGATGGACCGAGGCATTGATTACACCCCGCTGATTCAATTCCTAACACAGACAAAAATCGAAAATATTATTTTTGCATATGAGAGCGGAAAGCGTATTTACGAAGAGGTTATCAAGAACCCTCACACCAGTCAAATTTATTATGTGGAAGACCTCCAGCAGGCGGTCCGGTTAGCCAAACAAATTACGGCCGACGGCTCTTGCTTGTTTTCGCCTGCCGCTGCCAGTTACGGCTATTTTAAAAATTTTGAAGAACGCGGAAAATATTTTAAACAACTTGTTCAAAACTCAATAGAATGAAGGATTATCCTATGATACAGAAAGATTTAAAAAAATATTTGAATCAAATATCCGGCCAATACACTGAACTCCGGTTACAAAGAAACACATCCAAAAAAGTTGGATTTATTGACGGAAAACTCATTGCAAACACGTCCTCTTCTGCACAGGGTGTTTGCGCCCGCATTTACCAGAAAGGTTCCTACGGATTTGCATCTGCACCCTCGATGGACGATGAGGCCGTCCGCCAAGTTTTACAGTCTGCAAAAGAAAATGCGGATTTTCTGGACCAGAGACAATCCGCTAAAAAGCCGGACTTTTCTGTCTGTCCCTCCACCGAAGAATCTTTACGGTGCACCACGTCTAACGAGGATGTCAACCAAAAGCACATCATTGAATTTTGCGCGGAATTGGATGATTATATACAAAAGAAATATCCAAAACTGCTTAGCCGAACGGTGTTCAGCCCGTGCCTCGACATGGAAAAAATGCTGGTTACCTCGGAGGGAACCTTTTCCCATCAGTTAACGCCTCATGCCAGTTTATATTTTATGATGACGGCGGCGGATAAGGATGGAAATCCCATCGAATTAACGCAATCGTTGGGCACATTCGGCAATTTTACCGAAGTATTCACCGAACAGGAATCATTAAAACAACAAGCAGATGAACTGTATGAACAGCTGATGCGTAAATGCGAAGGCGTTTATGCTCAACCAGGGATCAAGGAGTGCATCTTACACCCCGATTTAGCGGGAATGTTGGCCCACGAGGCTGTGGGACATACCACTGAAGCAGACTTTGTACAGGCCGGGTCGGTCGCAGGACCGTATCTGGGAAAACAAGTGGCTTCTGAACTGGTTACCATGGTCGATTTTGCACACACCGCATTTGGTAAACAGTGTCCGATTCCGGTCTACACCGACGATGAGGGCATTCAGGCAAAAGATGTAACGATCATTGAAAACGGCATTCTGAAGCACTATATGCACAACAGAGAATCCGCCGCATTTTTCAACACAGAGCCAACCGGTAACGCACGGGCATTTGCCTTTTCTGATGAGCCGCTGATCCGGATGCGCAATACCGTTATTTTACCGGGAACTTCAAAATTAGAACAGATGATTGAATCCATAGACGACGGATACTTTTTCACCAAGACCGGCAACGGACAAGCAGACAGCACCGGAGAGTTTATGTTTGGTATCGACATGGGATACGAAATCAAAAACGGCAAGCTGGGCAGACCTATCCGCAGCACTACAATATCCGGCGTCGCCTTTGAAATGCTGAAAACCGTGACGATGCTGTCGGATGATATCTCATGGGTCAGCACAGGCATGTGCGGAAAAAAACAAGCAATTCCCGTTGGCATGGCAGGTCCTGCCATTAAATGTAAGGTCAATGTCGGAGGACGATAAATGATGAATCAAACAGAAAAAGAACAATTATCCCAACAAATTTTAGAGAAATTAAAAGCAGCAGGCGCCGACGAATACGAATGCACGGTCACAAACAGCACACTCACAGAATTTTCGTGCGCATCCGACCGAATCAGTATGCTCCGAACCAGCTTTAACGAAGGATTGTCTATAAAAGTGGTCAAGGATCAAAAGAAAGGCGTCTTTTCCACGAATGTTTTAGATGAAAGTAATCTGGATGCCGCGATTGAAACCGTGATGCAGTCCGCAGCGTCTGCAACGCCGGATGAAGCAAACGGCGTCTGCGATGAACCCGCACAGCAGTCGTTTGAATGCGGCGTGTTTGAGCCGGATAAACAATCGTTATATACAAATTTAGACCATTTTATTCAACAAACAAAACAGGATTATCCCCATATTTCGTTTGATTCGATTTCCGCGGACCATTTGTTTACGGACGTCTTGTATCAAAATTCAAACGGAACCCGCCTGCAAAGCAAAAGAGGCTTATATTCGTTCAATGCCATGTTTATGGGCGTCGAAGAGAAGAACACATCTTCCTTCAACAGCGCGGGAGCTGTTTTTACGGATCCAAATGTTCCGTTTATGCAAATGGCCGGAACAGCACAGATACTGGATCAAACGCAAAGACAAATCCACACGATCAATCCCGGAAAAACAGCAACCGCGGATATTATCGTCTCCCCGCAATGTATGGACGATTTGCTCGAACTAGTAGAAGGGAACTTTCTATCCGACAATGTTTTGATTAACGGAACTTCCCTGTTCCGGGACAAAATCAACCAACCGGTTGCAGCGCCGCAAGTCACGATTTGGTGCCGACCACGCAGCGAGCAAATTGTGGACGGATACTTTTTTACTTCCGACGGGTATGTGGCAGAAGATATGCCACTGATCGAAAACGGCATTCTCAAAAATTTTACGCTCTCCCGTTACGGAGCCAAGCGGACCGGACTGCAACGAAGCAAAAACTACGGCGGATGCTATGTGATGCAACCGGGGCAAACCGATTTGGAGGAAATGATTCAAAGCACCTCCTACGGCATTTTGCTTAACCGGATATCCGGCGGAAGCCCGGGAGTGGACGGAGATCTTTCAGGAGTGATGAAGAATAGTTTTTTAATCGAAAACGGAAAGATCACCGGTGCCCTGAGTGAAACGATGTTTTCGGCCAATCTGGCCCAGATGCTTCAAAATGTCCGTCAAATATCTAAACAGACCCTTTGTGACGGATGCTTTGTTCTGCCTTGGGTAAAAATAGGCGGAATTACAGTTTCCGGAAAATAAAAGACAGAAAAGAGCGAAAAGAGTATATGCAAACCAACCAACAAAATCCATGGGCTTCCGGAACCAAAATCCGGATGCCGATTTTACTGATAGAAGAAGTCACCTTTCCCGGTTCCAGAATTGATTTACAATTATCTAACCGTGAAATTTTAAACGATTGTAAAACAGCAATGGAACAGAACCTTCCTGTATTTTTGACCTATCAGCATCCAACCGAAGACGCAGTATCGACTTCTGAAAAGCAAATCGAACAAACCGGTATTGTTGCACAGGTAAAAAACCTGATTCAAACAGATTCCGCTGAAACGGGTGTTATTCTGTACGGGACAGGTCGAGGCTTTTTGACGGAAGAAAGTTTTTCAGACAACAACGGTCACACATCGGGACTCATTGAAATCCTGCCCGAAGAGGATCCGGCAATCGATGCCGATCTCCAAACAGAAGCGCTATGTAAAACGCTGACCCAAACTTTTCGGAAATACGCCGAGATGACCGAACACTTCAACAAAACCATTGCCTCCTTTATCCAGGCCGCAAAAACGATTGGAAAATTAACGGACAGAATGGCACAATATTGCCCGTTTCGCAATGATATCAAACAAGGGCTGCTCCAAATTCTGGACCCGGTCGAGCGTGCACAGCAATTGACTCAGACACTGCTGAAAGATATTGATATTATCAAAATCGAATATGAAATCAACAAAAAAATTGCGATGCGCACACAGGAAACCATGCGGGAAAAATATCTTAGAGATCAGTTGGATGTCATCCGGGAAGAATTGGACGATTCGCCGGATTCTGACCCGGAAATCCTCGATTTCCGCAAAAAGATTGAAGAGTCCAAAATGCCCGAAGAAGGAAAAAAGGTCATGCAGACAGAATTGGATCGTTTTTCCAAAATGGGTCCATACTCTTCCGAAGCGGCCATCATCCGCAGTTATATGCAGGCTTGTCTGGAATTACCCTGGAGCCAATACAGCACCGACAAGACAGATCTGGCAGAAGCGCGAAAACTGCTGGATAAAGAACATTACGGATTGGAAAAGGTCAAACAAAGCATTCTCCGTTTTCTTGCCGTACGCATTTTAAATCCAGATACCAAAGGATCGATTCTGTGTCTGGTAGGGCCTCCGGGAACCGGAAAAACCTCTGTCAGTGCCAGTATTGCCAAAGCCATGGGCAGAAAATTTGAACGATTGTCCTTAGGAGGCGTCTACGACGAGAGTGAAATCCGCGGACATCGGCGCACCTATTTAGGTTCTATGCCCGGCGTTATTATGGATGCCGTCAAACGCGCCGGGACATCCAATCCGGTGATTCTTTTAGATGAAATTGACAAGCTCGGACACGATTATAAAGGTGATCCGGCCTCTGCTCTTTTAGAAGTACTGGACCCCGAACAAAATAAAGCGTTTAAAGATCACTATATCGACATGCCGTTTGATTTGAGCAAAGTTATTTTTATCACTACGGCAAATTATGAGGAAAATATTCCGGCACCGCTACGGGATCGTATGGATATTGTCAGACTTTCCAGCTATACTTACGACGAAAAATTACATATTGCAAAAAAATATCTGATTCCCAAACAGTTAACACAGTGCGGATTAAAAACCAATCAGTTAAAAATTGCGGATGACGCATTGAAAAAGATCATTACAGAATATACCAATGAGGGCGGCGTCCGCCGATTGGAACGAGAAATCAAAAACATCTGCTCGCAGGTAGCAGTGCAGATTGTGGAACAGCAAGCGCAGCTTCCCATACAGATTCACGCCCAAAACCTCAACGACTTTTTAGGTGCGTCTAAAATTCCTCCGGAAAAAATCCCGAACAAAGACCTGATTGGGGTGGTCACCGGATTGGCCTATACGGAAACAGGCGGAGCGATTCTTCCAATTGAAGTCAATGTGATGGATGGGACAGGAAAAACCGAAATCACCGGAAGTATCGGTGATGTGATGAAAGAATCAGCCAAAGCAGCCGTCAGCTACATTCGAGCCAATGCAAAGCAACTGGGCGTATCGGAGACCTTCTACAAAGATAAAGATATCCATATTCATGTTCCGGACGGGGCGACGCCGAAGGATGGTCCCAGCGCCGGATGCGCCATGGCAACGGCAGTATTGAGCCGATTAAGCGGGAAAAAAGTACGCCGAGATGTTGCAATGACCGGAGAAATATCTATCACGGGCAAAGTCCTGCCTATCGGCGGCCTGAAAGAAAAAACGTTGGCCGCTTATAAAGCGGGCGTAAAAACCATTATTATCCCTAAGACCAACTTGCCCAATATGGAAGACGTAGCCGAAATTGTCAAGAAAAAAGTAACCTTCTATTATGCAGAAGAAATTGGACAAGTGTTTGATATTGCCTTTGTGCCCGACTCCCATTCCGTAAGTAAAAAAACGCTTCGTCCCAAACAAAACCACAGCCGAAAAAAGGAACGAATTGAATTATGACACCGATCCGTTTTCAAAACGCAGCGTTTATCACCAGCGTATTTGACAGCCGAAAAATAACGCTGCCTCGACGACCTGAAATTGTATTTGTGGGCAGATCCAATGTCGGAAAAAGTTCTATGATTAACGCCATTCTGAATCGGAAGGCACTGGCAAGAACCAGTTCTGCGCCGGGAAAAACCATTTCTATCAACTTTTATGATATCGATCAAAAACTTTATCTATGCGATGTACCGGGCTACGGCTATGCACAGCGTGCTATGCAGCAGCGGCAGACCTGGAACAGGCTGATCGGCGGATATTTGCAAAGCGGACGAGATATCCGCTTGATTGTACTGCTGATCGATTTACGGCATCCCCCGGCACAGTCCGATATGGAAATGTTTCAATATTTGATACAAACAGGGCTCCCCTTTTGTATCGCGGCGACCAAGGCAGACAAACTGTCTAAAACCGCTGCACAGGAAAATATCAACGCATTGTGCGATCAGTTTGATATGAATGTAATCTGTTTTTCCGCGCAGACGAAACAAGGGGTTGAGGACTTGAAAAAGATTATCGAAAATGCAGTCTTTCCCTCAGAAAATGCAATTTCAGACCAAACCTGTTAAACATTAGTTAAAATGATACCGATTTATAATGTGGATAACAAACA